>JALUJC010000150.1 GCA_027053375.1 Caldifarciminota bacterium | reverse complement strand
CACCCGAACACCCTGCTGGAAGGGACTCCGGAGATAGGAAAGATGCCGGGTGATCTCCTGCTGGGTCAGGTTGTCCACACCGATCTCCAGCCGGAGTGAGCCCACGCGGAGTGCAAGCCCCGCGTCCACCCGATACCAGGACGGCGTGGGACTTTCCCCGACGGTCGCATTGACCCGTTCCTGGGAAGCTTCGTAGGTGAAAGCAAGATACGGCATGAAGGTCCAGCGCCCACGGGGCAGTTCGGGGCGTGCCTCCAGACGCAGGTGGAGGGGCGGCACCTCCGAAAGCGGAACCCGCTCCGTCCGGTTTTCTGCCCAGGTGTAATGGGCCTCCGCCTGGAAGAACTGCCACCGGGCCTGAAACCGGAATCCTGCCATCAGGGCATCCACATTCTGATAGGTCTGGATGGGCTGACCCTGGGCCGTGACCCGATCCAGTTCCGTGTAGTTCCATACATGATGGACAAAGAATTCACCCACACCATGCAGAGATCCACGGGTATAGGGTACACGATAGCGCAACGCCAGCTTTACGGGCTGGGATAGATCCGGATTGCCCAGCCAGTAGGGCTGGGGCATGCCGTTCATGGGCGGTCGTTTCAGGGCAAGGTACAGCACCTCCGGATCCAGGGACTCCAGGGCCGCCTCCAGCATCACACGACCATAGGACAGATCCCGGTGGAACGCCAGCGACCCCATCGGAAGCCAGCGTTCACGTGACACGTGGGACGTCAACAGAAGAAAAGGATCCAGCCGTCCATCTTCCCGGCTGATCCGTTCCAGCCCCACCCTTCCCTGAAGGAACATTCCGGAAGAAAGTGCATACCGTCCACCGGTGGTCCACCGAATATCCAGAAGGTCCAGCATTCGCTGATCCAGCGTCATGGGCATTCCGTTCATCTGCATGATCATTTCGTTGTCGGAACGCCAGCGGCGAATCACCAGATCATACAGGCCCGCCCTGCGAATTCCCGCGACCAGAATCCGCGCATCGGTGGCCATTTCCATCCTGTCGCTGGAGGTGCGCAGGCGATTGTCCATCAGGTGACGGAAAGTCTGCAGGTACAGCCGGTGTCCGTTCCACTCCACAAAGGCATCCCCGCCCCGGTTGTCCCGTTCATCCATCAGGAGATAGGGAAAGAGCACATCCCGATAGGTTGCAAGAGAAAGTCCATAGCGAAACGCACCGTTCTTCCCCCGAAAGCTGGCTTCGGTGATCTGATAGGCCGTCTGCGCCTGTGGGCGGTAACCATAGAGATCCTGGAAGGAACGTCCCTGCGCGTCGGTGTAGGGTTGTGCCCGGGAATGACGCAGATAGACCCCGTGGCCAAGGAATTCCGTGGCCGCACCCAGGTCCAGTCCCCGTTCCGATTCTCCAGACAGCTGAAGATAACCCAGAGGCTGGAAGGTGCGGGACGGATCCCGCCGCACCACCCGGAACACACCCCCCAGGCCAGCATCCACGTCCGCGCTCTGCAGCACGATTTCCGTGGAATGCACCTCCAGTGGGTTGATCCGGACCAGTGGAACGTCCATCCGGTTGGGACAGGCATTGTACACGTGTTGACCATCCACCACAATGGGCAGATCGCTCCGCCGGAATCCATCCACAAAAAGATCGGAGGCAAAGGACGGTCCCCGACGGATCAGATCCACACCTGTCGCCTCCAGGGCGCGGGTCAGGACTTCACGCACGGGAGGAAGGCTGTGGCTCCAGCCCCAGGCAGGCGCCTGGACCTCCACAGGAGAGAGCACCTCCACCACACCGGCAAATTTGAGCGTATCTTCCCAGGTGAGTGGAGCCACCGCCAGCAGCACAGCCATCCACACAATCGTCATGGATCATCCTCCTGGTGATGGGCTTTCCCAGGCCCTTTTGAGAATCCAGTCCACAAGCCAGTACATTTCCTGCGCGTTGTAACCTTTTCCCACCTTCTTCGGACATTCTTCAAGGGGCATGCCCGACCAGCGCCCCCTGCTTCCCTGCATAATCCGCTTCACAATAGCCCGAATGGTGTCCGGATCATGGGGATACCGCGCCGCAATCATTTCAAAGGACGGGCCACCGATGGTGTTGCGAATGTCATGGCAGTTCGTACACCCCATCTTCTTAAAAAGGGGTTTGATCTGCTGAGGGGGGGGAGGTGGTGGTTGCCGACGACAGGCCCACCCCATCAGCGCAAGCACAAACACCCCGGCAACGATTGGTTTCCGCATGGATCAGAAGTCCTTTTTCATAAAGTTTCGGAACGCCATCCAGGTGGGGAAAGCAATCCAGATCAGCAGTGCCGTGACAGCAGCAAGGGTCCCCACCGCATTCCCAAGGAACTTTTTGAACACCTCAGCGGTAAATCCCATAAGCGCCGCCACATCCATCTGCATCAACAGCAAAAGACGAACCAGATCCAGCGGATTCAGAAAAGAGAGCCCCACGGCAAACTTTTCAATGGGGTAGGCCGAGGCCAGAAGGATCACCACAAGCAGCAGTCCATCGTACAGAAACGTCAGGCTCAACCACACCAGCAATCCTGAGGCCAGCGCCTTGAGGCGATCTTCGTGGGCAAAGGACAGCCAGATGGCCAGACCGAGAAAAATCTGGGTCAGCAACATGGCGCCCACCACCTGCAACACACTCGCCAGCCACAGGGCCCGGTGTGCAAGAAGATGGAACGCCACCGGAAGACCCATCCCTACAAGCAACGCCAGTTGCAATGGAATGGCCAATCCCCACCAGTAGCCCCAGAACACCGAACGCCGGGAAACCGGCTGGGTCAGCGTGAGCACGATAAAATTCCGGTTGTTGTGGAGATAGGTCAGGACAAAGATCATGCTCACAAGCGGTACCACCATGAGGACCAGATTCAGAAGACTCAACAACACCCTGGAAGGATCGTCAAAAAAGGTGAAGAAGGAGAGTGTGATGATCAGGAAGAAAAACGTATACAATCCCAGCCAGATGCTTCGCAAGACATCCCGGGCAACCCAGCGCGCGATTTTTCCGGTCATCGTACCTCGCTCCCGTTTTCCTGCATAAGGTAGGCAATGGCCTGCTCCATGTCCGGTTTCCCCGTGTGATCCAGCAACGCTTCCCTTGAACCCTCAAAAATGATCTTCCCCTCCAGAAGGAACACCACGCGGTCCGCAAGCCCCTCCAGTTCGCTCAGGATATGCGACGTGAGGATGATGGTTTTCCCTCGATCTCTTTCCTCACGGATTTTTTCTTTGAACCGTGTGTTGCTCAGGGGATCCAGCCCTGCGGTGGGTTCATCCAGAATCAGCACAGGTGTGTCAAACATCAGGGCCGCCACCATCCCCACTTTCTGCCTCGTTCCCCCGGAAAGATACCCGAAGGGTTTGTCCACAAACTCCTCAAGACCCACCCACGAAACCCAGGGCTCAAGATCCACGCGTACATTTCGAAGATCCTGGACCCATTCAAGGATCTCTTTCAGTGTCAGATTTTCTGGAAACTGAACCATCTGTGGCATGTATCCCACGTGGCGCCGGATCTCGGGGTGTCCCGTCACGGGCTCACCCATCACATGGATGGATCCCTCCTGAGGGATGACCAACCCGAGGATGGATTTGAGCAGGGTTGTCTTCCCGGACGCATTGGGACCCACCAGGGCCGTAACCCCGGGAGGGAATGTCACATCCACGCCACGAAGAACGGTCAGCGATCCGTATCGTTTGACGAGTCCTTTGACTTCGACCATACGATCCTCCCCATAAGTGGCCGGTCGTCCTCAATCACCGAAGGAGAGAGCACCGGCAACAACCGTTCAGCATATGTGATAAGAAACTCCAGAGGACTGTGAAGCAGAATCACCGCTGGAGGATATTGCTCCACCAGCTGGGTGAAAAGCCTGACAGGACGGTGCGGGACATCTCCGTATCCATCCCGGTTCAGGTCATATCCCACATAGCCATCCCAGTAGTTGTGGAGGTAGGTGTTGAAGGATCGTCCCGCGTTGCTGGACGCCTCAAAGGTGTTCCCCACAATGTTGTTGTACATAAAACTCAGGGCCATGGAATTTCCGAGAACCCGGATGGCCCAGCCGTTCTTTTCAAGGGTGTTACCCCGGACAAAGACACGGTTGGATCCCTCCACGTACAACCCCACAGTGTTTTTGTAAAAAACATTCCCTTCGATATCCGTATCATCAATTTCTTTCAGCAGGAGACCGTACGACGCACCTCCCCAGTTAAATTCAAACCGGTTCTGACGGAGTTTTGTGTGTTTGGAGTACATCACCGCGACGCCCGCACCGCAATCACGGAACACGTTCCGCGCAAAGTCATTCCCCTCGGAAAACATGAAGTGCATGCCGTAGCGGACATGATTTTCGCTGACGTTGTTGTAGATTTTGCTGTCCCGAACAAACTCAAAATAAATTCCGTCCCGGTGATACGAAAGGTGGTTGCCTTCAATCCAGATGTTGTACCCGTTCCACACATGGATGGCATTTCCGGAAAAGCTCTCTGTCCTTCCCGGACCGCGAACCCGGTTGTTACGTATCACACAGGAATGGGTGTTTTCCAGGTAAATGGCAAAAAAGTTATCCAGAAAGGTGTTGTCTTCCACAAAACAGTTCTGGCTGTTCTTCAATTTCAGCGCTGCCTGGTCCTCCGTAAAACTGATCCCGGCGTTTTTCAGCGTAAATCCACGAATCTGAAATCCGTCCACACTGTCCACCACCAGGATCTCAAACTTTCCTTCCCCGTCCAGAACCGGACCATCCTCACCGATCAGGGTGAGGGGTTTACGAATGACCAGGGTACTTTCCCGATAGACTCCACCCAGCACATAGATCACAGCCCCCGGTGGGGCCTCCTCAATGGCTTCCCGCAGACTCCGCCGGGGGCAGGTGCCACACACCGTGAGGGTGGGGGATGCGGAAGGCGTTTTTTGCAGATCAATTTCAATCACCCCCTTTTCCGGGGCCGGGGTTTGACCCACCAGAACCGTCAGAAAAAGCGCAAGGTTGATCATGGTGTATCCGCAGGTGAGGGCTGCATGTGCATCTGCATCATCCGCATGTGGTCCCGGGAACGCTGAAGGAAATTGCTCTGGCGGATCACATTAGGGAGATCGTCAAAGGTGAGTTCCAGTCCGTCGTAGGCCTGCTTCGCGTCTTCCATTTCCTTGCGGGTTGCAAAAGCGGAGATGTTCAGTCCCATGGGACTGCGAAGTTTGGTGCTTTGTAAATAGTACGCTTTGTCCGCCTGGATCCATTTCTGCGTCTGCCAATCCTTCACCCAGTATGCCTTCACATCTGAAGGATTGACCGTTCCATTGAGTGTTGCGGCAATCATACACTCGATGGAATCAAACTTGTATACCCGTCCTTTCTGGGTCACAATTTCCGCCGCATAGCGCGGATCGGTGATGGCCATTTTGCAAAATGTGCAGAGATCCCGTCCATAATCAATCTCCTGGGGACGGGCACTGCATCCCATCCACAGCACCAGCCCCAGCAGGACACCCCCCAACCACGCCCTGTGCCGCATGATGTCCCCCTTATAATGCACGCTGAGCCCGCCACAGCAGGATCAGAGAAATCCAACCGGTCAGCGCAGCAAGAAGAATACCGATTCCTCCAACATGGGGAAGCGCCACCACATAGAAGTTCATGAGATTTTTCGGTCCGATCAGTGGGGGCGTAAAGGGTGGGACCTGGAGTGCCGCCGATGGGTCAAGATCATGTCCGTAGTGGTAGAGCCATTTATAGAAATCGATCAGGGAGATCACGCCGAAAACGGTGAAGACCCCCACCCAGGAACCCACCGTGGACAGAGATGGTTTCCACGCTGCGAACAGGGCCCACAGGATGAAAATAGCAAAGGCGATCGGGAACACCTTGAACTCCGTGAAATGCGTGTCCTCGATCTTTTTCATCCCGATGTAGTGGTTCACGATGTCAATTTTGTCCACGTCCCCACCCACACGGTTGGAATAGATGTACATGGTCAGCCCTTCCGGATACTGTGGTGCATCCAGACGATACGACCACAGCGGGAAGAAATAAGTCAGCGCCAGCCCCACAGCCGCCACCACCATCAGCGCCTTGACTCTGGTCATGGTTCGCCTCCTTGCGGATCAATCTGACAGGGAGGGGGCGCCGGCGCCCCCTCCCTGTCAACCCTGTATGTTCCGTTGTTCAGGTCACGGTCAGAGTCCCGCACCCGCCCAGGAAAGTTTCACACGCGCATTCCTCGGGGACACCCGGACATACCCCTGCATCTCCTGGTGCAGCGCGGAACAGAAGTCCGTGCAGTAGAAGGGATATACACCGGGAGACTTGGGAACCCATTTCAGGGTCAACGTCTGCCCGGGCATGATCAGAATGTTGGTGTTCTTCGCACCGTACACGGCAAATCCATGAGGAATGTCCCAGTCCTGTTCCAGGTTGGTCACATGGAAGTACACCGTGTCTCCCACGCGGATCCCTTCAATATTGTCAGGCGTGAAGTGGGTTCGGATGGCAATCATCTGCACATCCACCCGGCGCCCCTTGCGGGTCACCTTCGTCTCGGCGGGCGATTTCACCGCAAAGGGATGGTGGTTGTTCTCAAGCCTGTAGATTTTGACCTGACGTTTCAGAACAAGATCCGCTTTAATCCCCTGGGCATAGTGCGGCTCACCCATGGTGGGAAAGTCCAGCAGCATTTCCATCTTCTTGCCCGTAATATCGATCAACTGCGCGGACTGGGCGAGTTCGGGACCCGTGGGCAGGAAACGGTCCTTTGTGATTTTGTTCAGGGCAACCACATATTTATCCCAGGGTTTCCGGGAATCTCCGCCGGGGATCATCAGGTGACCGATGGAGTAGTAAACCGGAATCCGGTCCACAATGGTCCCCTCTTTATACCGCCACTTCACAATCTCCGAAGAGATAAAGCAGGAGGTGTACACATTCCCACGGGTGTCAAATTCGTTGTGGAGCGGTCCAAGGCAGAGGTTGGGCACCTCTTTGTGCAGCACAGCCTCGTATTTCAACACGGGGATCCCATAAGCATCCCCCGCAAACTGCTTGTTTTTGATAGCGTTCAGCATTTTACTGAAGGAGAACACAGAGATGGTGGAGGAGAGCTTGCCACCTGGAACGATGTACTCACCCGAAGGATCCACATCCACACCGTGGGGCGATTTCGGCGTGGGAATATAATACACCAGACCTTCGCACTTGCCGGGTTTCAGAATGGTCACCGAGGTCTTCTTCTCGGAAACAGCCATCATCCGTTCTTCGTCCCAGTAGTTGTGGTAGTAGACCGTCTTCATCTTTTCGCCTTTGCCTTCCTTCAGACACTCCTCGGCGCGTTTCCAGTTCACCGCAGCGATGTAATCCTTGTCCTTCTGAGAAGCATTTCGCTCCAGGAAAGTGTGCGATTCCTCCGAGTTGTACATGGAGAAGAAGCACCAGCCGTGGGAGGGCCCTTTACCGCAGTGCGCAAGGTCATAATCAAACCCGGGAACAAGAATCTGGAACGCAATGCTCATTTCACCGGTCTTCGAATCCACCTTCACAAAGGTAAAAGTCCCTTTGAAGTTGCCCTTGTAATTCGCGATGGGCATATCCCGCTGCGGGATGGGCACAGAAAACCGTGTACCGGCCACCACATACTCCGTATTCTGGGTGGTAAACGGTGAGGGGTGGTTCCCACCGGAGTTGGGGATTTCAATGATTTCCGCGGTGTGGAAGGTACCCAGGTCAATTCGGGCAATACGCGGTGTGTTGTTGGCGTTGATGAAAAGCCAGCGGCCGTCAGGCACACCGTCCGTTTGAGACAGCTCAGGATGGTGGGTGTCATCCCAGGGGATGAAACCCTGCGAAGTCATGAGCATGGGTTTCGTTTCTTCGGAGTATCCCCACCCATTTTCAGGGTTGACGGCGAACACCGGCACGATTTTCAGCAAACGACCGGAAGGGAGCCCGTACACGCCGATCTGTCCGTTGAACCCCCCAGACAGAAAGGCATAGAACTCGTCATACTCACCCGGTGCCACATACACTTTCTTGGCTGCATTCCGGGCGAGCTTCTTCACCTTGGCGGCGCCGACCAGGCCGACCGCCAGGACCGCCAGCATGGACAGCCACAACCACGGCCATCGCTTCATCGAACGACCTCCTTGTTGGGTACAGGCATTACAGATTGCTCCATTTCACGCAAATTTATTTCCACACAGGGAGCGGGGAGAGAATGTGGATTATTGGACCCTATTGTCCAATTATGATTCTCTCCCTTCTTTTCAGGGTCCCAGAATTGAGAACCCACGGGCAGACCCCCGGTTAGTCCGCGTTTTTCGGTGTCTTCTCCGCGTCGTTCTGGCGGAAGAACTCCAGAACCGCGCGCGCTTCCTCTCTGGTTAAATTCTGAGGTGTCATCGGAACATAATACTGACCAAGGAGCGCCTGGGCGAGGGAATCTTTCTGCAACATCTCCTGGGGATTGAGAATCATGTTCATGATCCACTCCGGACGCACCCGCTGCGTCACACCATCCAGCGGCGGGCCCACCACCCTCTTGTCCAGTGCGTGACAGGCGGAACATTTCAGCTTAAAAATCTCCGCCCCTTTCTTCGCCATTTCAGGGTTGATCGTGTCCGCCAGCACCAATGTATCCACAGGCCCCACACCTTTCCCCTTATATGGGGGATGAACCTTTGTTTCCTCGGCAGTTCCCCGAGCCACCCAGAATGCGAGGAGAACCACACCCATCATCCAGATCTTTCGCATCTCGCAACGCCTCCTTCCATGTTCAGTTTTTCCTTTTTTCTTCATCCATTAACATGAAAAAGACCGAATTATCTGAATTCAATCTAAATGGTACACAACCCGGGGGGAACATTCAAGCACACCGGAGGGATTGACACAGAAGCAGCGTTTTGTGTATCCTATATTCATGCGCAAAAAACTTCCGTTGTTAGATCTCCTCTTGAAAGGACTGAGCCTGTGGGTCTGGGTTGGATTCCTCCATACACAGTCCTCCTCTCTCCCGGCAGAGGGAGAAAAAACACTCTGGGCCACCCGTTTCCAGGAACCCTCTCCCCGGGGGGTGATCCCCGACCTGGAAATCCGGAGAGGCGCCCTGGAGGTGATCAAGAAAAACGGCACCCGCTGGCTTCGTCCCCGTGTTCTGGGAACCGGCGCCGTCCTTCCGGTCTCCCTTCGGGGCGATTTCTCTTTCGCTTTCCGTTTCCTGACACATCCTGAAGGGAACCCGTACCTCCGCATCTTCCTCCATACCGCCGACGGAATCCAGCACTGGGGGGACTATGGGGGTCCCCGGGTCCTGGAACTCCGGACTTCCCGTGAAGGCCCGGACGATGTGGTCTGTCTGTACACCCGCGAAACCCCCTTTGTGGAACCCCTGCCCCCAAAAGGTGAGATCCGCGTACGGGCGGACGTTCCCCATCAGGTTCTGCTGGTTGTGCGGGACGGTATTGCCCGGCTCTATGTGGACGGACAGCGGGTGACCGCGGTCCGATTTCACCCCTCCATTCATCCGGCAGGGCTTGGATGGTCCTGGTATCACACGTACGATACCCGTGCCCCCTTCCCTGAATCGTCTGTGTGGATCACCGATCTCCGTCTGGCTGCGTATCTTCAACCGTCCAGCGAACAATACCGTCGCGCCCGGGCGGTTCTGATGGTGCAGATGGATCCTACCCGGATCCCGGACTCTCTCCTGAAAACCTGGAAGAGCAAACTTCACCTGCGAAAAGTTTCAGAGGGATACTGGATTCCCTTCCCTGTGGATCCCTTCCCGAGATCCGGAACCTGGGAGATCGACACCCCCGTGCCCTCCAGGTGGGCGGAGGATCTCGTAAAATTTATGAGGACCATCCGTGCGAGAGATAGCAGTGCGTTGCTGGTGATCAGAGGGAAAACCCCGGAAATGATACGGGAAGATGTGACATTCTGGGGTCGGCAGGTCCCTTTCTGGCTGGCAGCGCTCCGTGCACGTGAGGTGCTTCGCTGGCTCATCACAGGGGGACTGGATCCTCGCTGGCTGCACACCCTTCCCTGATCCCTGCTTGTGTACCTTGCCAAAGCGACAAAAGGGATGTATAATCCTCACAATGGGGAGAACACTTTCCGCGTTGATTCAGGTATTCCTGGATCTCTGGATTCCGCCACGGTGCTGGGGTTGTGAATCTCAGTGGACACGGGCGCTCTTCTGCGAATCCTGCCAACCTCGCCTGGAACGCCATCGGCTTCCGCCACGCGGTTGCATCCGATGCGGGATGCCCATGGAAGGTACGCGCTGTTACCGTTGCCGCACGTTCGGGCACGCCTTTGCTTTTGACCGTGCATGGGGAAGCTTCTACTATGCAGGGTGGATCAAACGGTTGCTGCACGTTGCAAAATTTCGTCCCTCTCCTGAGGTGTTCCGACATTTCACCTCTTACACACACCTGGACTGGCCCCTGGGAATGGACCGCGTGGTTCCGATTCCGGGTCATCCAGCAAATCGCAGGATTCGCGGATACTCCCCCACCCATCTTCTTGCCAGAGAGGTGTCTGCTTTTTTTCGGATCCCCTGGACATCCGGCCTCATCCCCCTCCACACCGGGAAACCCCAGCGTGCCAGATCCCAGAAAGAACGCCTCCAGCAGGCCTTTGTGGACCGTTTTTCCTGGAAAGGTCCTTCGTTAAAGGGAGAAACCGTCCTGCTGGTGGATGATATCCTGACCACCGGTGCCACCGCCCACGCTGCAGCCCGCACGCTGAAAAAAGCCGGCGCATCCCGGGTATGGGTATGGACGGTGGCACAGGAAGTTCCCCACGCATTTCTGCCGGTGGAACTCACAACCCTGGAACCCATGCGGGAGGTGCACGTATGAGTCACGCGTTTCGCATTCTGGAAGAAGGCCAGGGGCCCCTGTGGTCCTCTCCCGACCCTGATGCATTCCGTCTCTGGGTCCGGGAACATAAGTCTCGTGCCCTCAAAAACAAACTGATGTCGGAACGGGAAGCCATCCAGCAGTTTGTTCAGGATGGTGATTATGTGGCCGTGGAGCTGTACGGGACGGTCCGCGCGCCCCTCTCTCTGGTACGCGAACTGGTCCGGCAGGGAAAAAAGAACCTTCGCGTGGCCGGCCAGGGTCTGCTGGAGGTGGACTTTCTTCTGGCCGCAGGCCTGGTGGAAGCGCTGGATCTCACCTATGTGGGGTATGAAGTACTCGGCCTGTCGTCCATTCTCCGACGCGCTGTT
>JALUJC010000149.1 GCA_027053375.1 Caldifarciminota bacterium | reverse complement strand
CTATGAGGTAACAAAACCACCGCCCCGGGGCCGGAACAGAGCCGAACAGGCTTATTTCTGTGTTCGGCGAAGCTCGTCTTCCAGCTGCTTGAGCTGTGCCCGGATTCGGGCCAGTTCGGCCTGGATGCGGGCCTGGTTGGCCTGTTCCGTTTGCATCTTCTCATCCATACCACGCGGGGTATGGACAGCAGGGACACTGAATGTCTCAAGCGGATTCTCTGAAGCTTTTCCGGGTTCCATCTTCGTGGGCGTTACAGTTCCATATGCTGTGGGGAAATAGACCACAGAAAGTTGTCCGTCCCAGGCGGAAAAACTCCCACCCGAATACTTGTCGGCAAGGAAATACAGGGTGTGGGTGCCCGGACCCACCTGAAACAGCCCCTGAACCGTCACAGGTTGGCCGAAGGACATTGAGGGGCTCGTGCTGGTGACATAGAGCGCTACATCCTGATTGGCAGGCAGGGTAGTGGAATCATCCAGGGAAACCCCAAAACTGGCACCAGAGGATGTCCCGTTTGTGTGAATGAGACCGATCTGTGCGGTGGCGATCACCATCAGATATCCGGAGTCCGGAACCACAATGCTGCGCTGGAGAAGTACATTCATCCCGGTATTGATCGGTCCCATGCTGCCTGTATTCGTGGCCGAGGAGACCCCCGCCTCGTTGGAAATTTCAAAGGAGTGAATGGCATCCTGGGGAAGGACCACCGAACCATCGCCCGTACCGCCCCCGCGAAGAATGATGGTGCGGGTTCCTGAAGCATCGTACAGATTGAGCTGACCGCCTCCCCCAGTACCGTATCCCCACACGCTGACGCGCGTGCTTCCCAGCGTATCACTGACATACATGTCTGCGGCATCGTTGAACGTTGACAGATGAAACAGCGTCCCCATCCCATGAAAAGTCACCGCCAGGGTGTCCAGATGTTCCCCGATTCGGGCCCCGCCTTCCGTCCACTGGGCAGAAGCGGTCCCGACAAGCAAAAATCCAGCAAAAAGGATACGTTTCATGATGATCCTCCTGGTTTGTTCAGTGTGCAAGCACAAGCTTGCGGGTTCGTTGCTGTCCGGGGATGCTGACCTTGATGAAATAGATCCCCGGCGACAGGGCGGTGCGCTTCAGCGCCACACGGTGAAGCCCCGCAGACTGCGGGCCGTCCACCAGGGTGGCCATACGTTGCCCCACAGCGTTGAAAAACTCAAGACGCACCGGTCCCTGCCGGGGGAGGGAATAGTGAATCACCAGCTTCCCTCCCGGCGTCCATTCCATCTTCTGGATCGCGAAACGGTAAACGGGATCGGTCGGGGGAGATTCTTCCACCGGTGTGCCGGCATCCACCGTGTCCGCGGAGAGGGTGACATAACCCATGGCGTCCGGTCCACCAATAAAGAAGGCATCCAGGACCGAACCCGAGGGCAGGGTGTAAGCCTGCACCGCCATCCCTGCCCAGCGCGTTCGCAGAATTGCGCCACTTCCACCGCCGGCATCCACGGCAGTCAGGGTGACATAGCCCATGGCATCCGGTCCGGAGACCTGAAAGGTCACGATGCACCCCGATCCGTTGAACGCCTGCACGGCCGTGCCCTGCCAGCGTGTGCGAAACACGGGGGTGCTCACACCTTCGCTGGATCGGGCGAGCAGGGTGACGTACCCCTGGGCGTCCGGGCCCGAAACCTCAAAACCGTTGATGCAGTAGGATGGATTGGCGGAAAAGGCCGCCACATCCGTGCCTGCCCAGCGACTTTGAAGCACGGCCTGCGCGCTCAGGGGGAGGGCGGCTGCAAGAAGCAGCCAGAGAGAGGATCTTCGCATAGAACCCTCCTGGTTTGAGGGGATTCCAGGACAAGCAGCCGATCCCACCCCCTGGAATCCAGATTCGTGAATTATTATACGGGATCCTGCGCGATGGCTGTGTGATATACATCACAAAAGAAAATCCGGACGATGTGCGTTCGTGTTTGCCCCTGTCGTAAACAGGAGATCTTTTGAGCCTCCCTGCCGTACAGCCACCCAGCTCTTCACTTCCTTCCCTGGCCCTGACCTTCCCCCGAAGGGGTCCACATCTCCCGGTACACGTCACGCCCGGTTGACCATTTCACAGTGGCGCTGGATACTCATCAGGCGAAAAAGCAGGAAAGTGAATGAAGAAGATCATGATGCTTTTTCTGCTTGTCGGGGCCGGGCTGTTGCTGTGGTGGTGGTGGACGGGGTACCGCCGTTTCCGGACGTGGAACTGGGAGGCGTTCTGGAACGAATCCGCGGTCCCTGCCCACACCCTCACAGAAAACGCCCTCTCCGATTCCGTGGTGCTGGAGGTGCACCCGCAGACCGCGCTGGAGGATGAACCCCTGACCCTCTTTCGGATCCGGGGGTTGCGCCCCGGCCAGGAGGTGGACGTGCGGGCCACCACAAAGACCTGGAAAGGCCAGACCTGGACCGCCGTTGCCACCTTCCACGCCGACGATCGGGGCGAGGTGGACCTTGCCACCCGGGTCCCCTGGAAGGGAACCTACCACCGGGCAGATCCCATGGGGTTGTTCTGGTCCATGCGCCCGCGCCATCCAGAAAAAGCACCGGTTTTTCTCCCACCGATCAATGGGTATACGGTGGACCTCACCGTGGAGGCAGAGGGACGCCTCCTGGCGCACACCCGGGTCCAGCGGTTGCTGCGTCGGCCGGATCTTTTCTGCAGGGAGGTCCGGGAAAACGACCTTGTGGGGGTGCATTGTTCTCCACCCGGTGAGGGACCCTTTCCCGCAGTTCTGCTGATCGGGGGTTCAGAAGGATATAACCCCGCATGGCTGGAAATCCGGGCCTCCTGGTGGGCTTCCCACGGGGTGGTGGCTTTTGCCCAGGCATACTATGGCACCCCGCCCCTCCCGGATCATCTGGTGCGCATCCCCATTGAACGGTTTCTGCAGGCCCTGGCCTGGCTGCGAACCCAGCCCGGGGTGGATCCGGATCGGGTGTTTATCCTGGGGGGATCCCGGGGATCGGAAGTCGCTCTTCTTGCGGGCATTCACGCCGATCCACCCCCGGCAGGGGTGATCGCCCTGATGCCCGGTCACGTGCGCTGGATGGGGCTGGACTTTCATGGAGGACCTAAACCCGCCTGGACCTTCCAGGGCCAGGATCTCCCCTTCGTTTCCACCGGATGGGACCCGGCGTTTCTCCGTCTGATGGTCAAACATCCCGTTCGTCTGCGCAGCGCCTATGCACGGCGTCTGGACCGAGGGGTCCCGGAAGAGGCAAAGATCCCCGTGGAAAGGCTGAAGGCACCCCTGCTCCTCATTTCCGGAACCGACGATCAGATGTGGCCCTCCACCCGGATGGCCGGTGAAATCGTGAAACGGTTGCAGGCCCACGGCATGGGAGATCGGGTCCACCACCTCGTGCTTGAGGGGGCCGGACATCTGCTTTTCTACGGCTACCGTCCGCCGGTTCGCCTGTTCCCGCCCTTCCTCACCGGCGGCGTCTCCAGAGAGGCCAACGTGGACGGAGGGCTGAAGGCCTGGCATGCCATGCTGGACTTTGTAAAAGGCCACACGTCCCGCTGAACATCCGGCATCTTCCCTTATATTTTCAACGGTTCGATGCCTATCGGGCGGCGGGCCTTTCTGCTTTCCGGTGATCCCGAAGCGTCTTCCGCCCACGCCGACGTACCGGGGCCCCGGGAACCAGGGTTC
>JALUJC010000148.1:1749-3712 GCA_027053375.1 Caldifarciminota bacterium | reverse complement strand
GGCTTCCATCACCCGGGCCCATTGCTGATCGCTCATGGCACCTGTGCCGGAATCGGTGAGCAGATCGATGATCACCTGACGTGCAGGGAGATGAAAAATGTTGTAATGCGCCTGTTGAAGGGCGTGTAGGCGCTCCCCAAAGGTGGGTGTGGGGAGCGCCTCCACGACTTTGATTCGATAGGGTTCCATGCGCTATTTCACTTCACCCAGAATGCGGAACTCCACGCGTCGGTTCTTCTGGTAATCCGCTTCCGTGCGTTCGGGCTTCACCAGCGGTCGCATCTCTCCGTATCCCTTTGCGATCAGACGATTCGGTTCAATGCCCTTCTGCATCAGATATTCCCGCACAGATCTCGCACGTGCCTGGGAGAGCCGCAGGTTGTACCGGAAGGAACCGCGGGTGTCGGTGTGTCCCCCAATCTCCACCACCACGGTCGGGTTCTCTTTCAGGACCTGGGCAATCGAATCAAGCACCGGATAGGACTCCGGACGCAACGTGGCCTTGTTGAAATCAAAGAGGATGTTCCGGAAGGTGAAGACCATCTTCTTCTTCAGAAGCCCCACTTCCTTCTCCAGAATCTGTCCACCCCGGATCTCCACACGCACCTGCCGCTGAATATACCGGGTTTTTGGAACGGTCAGATCCAGACGGTATACACCTTCTTTCAGGCGGAATTCCGCATACCCGGAGGCGGGAAGAACCGTATCCCGCAGAATTTCTCCCGTTCCTTTCCGAAGGACCACCTTGGCAGGAAGCGGGCGACCTTTCTGGGCGTCCACCACTTTAAGCTTGAGCCATCCATAAAGCGGATCCAGGAAGATGGTGCGATCAATGGCCACCCCTCCACGAACAGCCAGGCTGGTGTTCAGCACCTGGAAATCCGGGTGGGTCACGATCATCCGGTAGCGCCCCTCACGCAGACGCACCGTTACCTGTCCGGAAGAGTCTGTAATCAGCTGAACCGTGTCATGCCGTCCCTCCGGGAGAAGGGTCACACGGGCTCCCAGCACAGGCTGTTTATCCTCACGGTTCTTGAAGGTGAGCGCCACATCGGCAATCAATGGGCGAAGGGCGAGCTGAACCCTGACCGTTTTGCCCGGTTTCACCTGAACCAGAAGATCCCGGGTTGCATAGTCCGGGTGACTGGCCACGATCCGGTACTGCCCTTTGTTTCCTTTAAAGGAAAAGCGGCCCAGGCTGTCAGTGCTCAGGGAGAGTTTCTTTTTTCCGGTTACCTGAATGCGGGCAATCAGGGGCTGTCCGGTCAGAGAATCCTTGATCTCCCCTTCCACCGAACCCAGAGGAGGTGCCTCATTCCCAATCGCCAGGTAGACGTTTTCACCCTTCGCAGAGGTGAAGACCCCCCGGTGGCTCATGTAACCCAGCTGAAGGCGAAATGTCCCCGCCTGAATGCCGGTCCCCAGACCCAGTGCCCATCCCACGTTGCCTCCAAACGCCACGTAGGCACGCAGGGGCCAGAAAAACACCGGAAGATACTCCAGCCCGAAACCCACCTGCGGGGTCCTGCTGGTCCACGCGGTCTGCGAAAATCCCTGGGTGTAATCCATAAAGGCACTGAGCGGTGTATGGGGATCCTTGTAGCGCAATCCCACCCGGAAGGTCACCGGCAGCCGGGTCACCAGGTTCCCTCCCCAGTGCTCCACCGCGGTGTCCTGGATCAGGGAATCCACAATCTGGCCTGCACGGGCGGGATCGGTGATATCGGAAAGCTGGAAATGATCCAGGCGGAAATAGGCATAGCCCGAACGCACGTCCCGGTACCAGTTGATCCATCCGTAAGGGTTATCCAGGGACAGAGAGATGCCAAAGCGGGGGTCAATCTGGGTGGCAAGAGAAATCCGTTCGGTCATACCAACCCCCGCCGGGCTCAGCTGGAAGGCGGCGTTCCCGCTGTCTGGATTCGGGATACCCGCGGTCCAGAAGCGTGCGGTGTCCAGGAGC
>JALUJC010000148.1:0-1739 GCA_027053375.1 Caldifarciminota bacterium | reverse complement strand
TCCTCCAGCTGGACATAGTACATCCCGTGAAGATAGGAAAGCGAAAGACCAAGCCAGAGGGTTCGTCCCTCATCCGGATAGACGCCCAGCACATCGGGGATGCGGATTGGGAAGGTGAATGCGCTCGCCACTTCGCCATATGCCAGCATCTGGGTTCCCAATCCACTCAGGTCATAGAGTCGGTTCAGGCTATCGCCATACAGGAGGAGGGAAAACATATCCCTGGGGAATTTGACATATCCGAGCACGTGCGCACCGAGGGAAAAGGCAAACTTTCCGGCAGTGAAAAGCGGCGCATACACATCTGTCTGGGTGGTGAGCAGAAAGGGACCGTTCAGCTTGTTCAGAAGCCGCTGTTTGTCCACATCATACAGGGTGTCAATGGTCTCCAGGTCCTTGATCTCTTTGAGCGAAAGCCAGTTCTGAGAGTATCCGGCATTGACCCCCAGAAGATAAATGGACCACCCCGGGGAAAAATCCAGCCCCAGATTGGACACAAAACCCTGGGTCACAAAGGGGCCGGTCACGCCCGCAAATCCGTTCCACAGCCCCACAGCCTGGGGAAGGGGATTCGTGGCCAGCAACGGGCCAGCCAGCAACATCAACCATCCGGCCTGCAACAGACGTTTCATCAGTGATCTCCTCATATTTACAGGGAATCCGGATCCACCCAGAGGGCAAGTTCAAGGGTACCGGTCACACGGACGAAGTCGGAATCCGCCACAAACACCGGACGTACGAAGGGAGGAATCAGCGCTTCGGCTTCCGCATAGAGGGTATCTGCCTGGAAATAGGCACGAAGACTGTCGGGAAGGTGCACCACGAGCGTTTCGGTTGCAGGAGAAATGGAAAAACCCCGACTGTCAATCTGTCCTGCCGGAAGGGTGAAATGGTCCAGCGCCACATACTGCGGTGGCTGTACGCCAGGATTCTGCGGTTTCAACACCACCGTGGTCTGAACCTCCACAGGGAGACGGTTGACGAAAAACAGACGCAGACGAAGATCCCCGAGGTTGGGCACCTTCGTGGTGTCTGCCGCGTCCCGAACCTGCTGCGGGATCTCAATGGCCTGCGGGAACGTGACCACCGTGTCTCCGCGCAGATCCGCAGAAAGAGGGATCTCCAGGAAGCCCGCCAGCGTATCCAGCGGAACCCCCACCAGACTGGGATCCATGGAGTCCACCTTGACGGTGGCATCAAAGGGACCCACCGGAAGCCGATCATAGGCCAGATCAAAGGTGGTGTCCAGTGGACCGCCCGTGGGGACCTGAAAACGAAGGGTATCGTAAACCGTGGTATCCCGGAAAAACACCTGTACCGAAACCCGAAGCCCGCCACCGGCGGAGGCCGGAAGATTACGAGCCACCAGGCGTCCCCCCGCATGGACCAGCATCAAGCGGGAGTGAAGTGCGGAGCGGGTGCTGTCCAGTTCAGAAGGCCATCCTTTGGCAAAGTTGATCACCAGGGGCGGAGGAAACACCACCTGCGTGAGGGTATCCCGGTGCACCCAGTAGAGGGTATCCCCACGCTGATCCAGCTGCATGCTCTCTGCCACAGCTGCGGCACGGACTTCCAGCAGGGTATCCACCGGGAGCCTGAGCACCACCTCCCAGGTGGGAAAACTTGACGGAGGACGAAAACAACTGACCTCCACCACCAGTGCACTCAGCACAACAGCCAGTGCGATACGCCACACACGGTCCATCCACCAACCTCCTATCGGGTCATGAGGGTGTTGT
>JALUJC010000147.1:9246-11277 GCA_027053375.1 Caldifarciminota bacterium | reverse complement strand
GTTGAAAAAAAAAAAACGGATCCTGTATAATGGCCATATGTTCGGCAAACGATGGGGAACGGTTCTCTTGATCGGCATGGGGGTAGGGGCATGCCGGCAGGCTCCCGGGATCATCTCCCGGAAAGCGGACCCCCTGGCCTCGGTGGATACCGTGTGGATGCCATCCTCACCGGGTGGATTCCGCTGGGACCTGCAGGCATCGGCACACTGGCGACCGTGGGCCCATCCGGACACAGACACCCTGTCCTCCTCTTTTCCTGAAATTCCTTCTCCTGTCCTGCAATCCTTTCTTTCCTCACCCCAGGCTTTCATTTTCTCAACCCGTGCCATGTCGTTTCACGACACACTGTTTTTCCCACCCATCCCTTCACGGCTGCTTTCTGGCTGCACTGCTTTGCTGTCAATCCCATTCGCTGGCTATCCCTGGTCTGATTCCTCCCGGCCCCACCCTTCCATGACCCTGTATGCGCGCAGTCCCTCCGGTTCCTTCACACGCATGGACACCTTTCTGATTTCGGTGGACTCCACAATCCGGACCCTCCAGCCCCCCATCACGTCCACCATCTATTTCGCGGTTCCTCCTGCCCGGGGGGAAACCCTGTCGCTGGCTTTCGTACTGACAGGAGAGAGGGTGCAGAACAACACCCCCTTTCTCCTGGGGACCCCAACATTGAGAACATACGGTGGAACACAGCCGGGGTTTACGCTGGATTCCACGCGCTTCTCCCGCGGGGACGCCGGTCCGTTTCTCCGCGGACGGGCACCCCTGACCGTCCCCATCCGGTACAGCCTCTGCCATCTGGACACCCTGACCCTCCAGTTGAGGATCCGGGGGGGATCCGGGGGTGGCGAGCCCATCCGGCTGTCACAATTGCCCCGCTATCCATTCGGGATATGGTATGCACAGATCTCCCCGCCCTCGGTACCCTTTCAGCACGGGACCTTCACGCTGGATCTTACGCTCATGACCCACGGGGTGCCGGTGCTTCAGTATACGTTTTCCTATACGCTTTCTCCGGACACTGCCGGGCAGATCCTCGGGCAGGTCGGTGCTTTTGTGACACCCTTTCACCTGTCCTTCCCCCGAATGGATGTCTCCCCTTCCGATTCCACGCTGTACCTGATGGATCCCGGGATCGCCGTCCCCTGGGACTCGCTCATGCGTGCATTCCATATCTATCGCGTGAGACTGCATCCCGATTCCATCTCTCCTCTGGACTCAGTGGCGGTCTATTCCCCCTACACGCCCGGGGATTCCACACCTAAGTGGGAACTTGGGGCCTTCGCCGTGGAGGATCAACCCCGACGTTTCTGGGCCCTCATTCGCGTTTCCACCCGGCAGGGGGGTATGATTCAAACCAGTGGGCACATGCTTGTGGTTCTGGACACCACCGGTCAGGTTCTTCACACATGGCGTTTTGCAGACAGTTCCGGGCATCCCCTTTCCATCACACGCGGACCGCGGGGAATCTGGGCATGGTGGGAGAAACCACGCGGGCGTGATTCTCTCTATCTTCTGCACGCGTCCGGCTCCACACTGGTCAGAAGTGAGGGCCTGGCCCTCCCGGATTTCTTCTTTTCTGACGTGTCCCCCCCTGAAATAGGGCCGATCTGGATATGGGAACAGGCAGGTTCTCCAGGCAAGGTGCTGTTCTGGAATTCCATGGGCACACGCGTCCGACTGGACTTTCCTTCCCAGAGAATCACAAAGGACACAACCTTTTTTGAGACGCCTCAACACCAGCCCCGCTGGCAGGCCGTCACCGCCTCAGATGACCGGACCCTGTCGCCGGGAAAAACGCTTGAGTTTCTTGCAGTGCCTGTTTCATCCACCAGCCCTCTGCCCGAAACGCTCAGGGTCTATCGGGTGTATGGAGGCACATGGCCATAAGAAATTCCTCTGGTCTGGAAGCGTGACACATTGGGTAAGATACAGTTCTTTACCCACGGGGATCGAGCCATCCCATCGCATCCTGGCATCCACCGCATTCCGCACGGAATTGTATACCCCCACACAAAGCCTTTTAACCC
>JALUJC010000147.1:0-9236 GCA_027053375.1 Caldifarciminota bacterium | reverse complement strand
TCCACCAGCCTTCTGCCCGAAACGCTCAGGGTCTATCGGGTGTATGGAGGCACATGGCCATGAAAAATTCGTTCCTTACGATTTCCATTCTTGGGGTATGGATTATCTCCTGTCAGGTTGCTCCTGGGCCATCCCCGGTATCTGGAAAATACGATGCCCCAGACACAATCTGGATCACACTTCCTCATGCTGCACTCCTCAAGTTACATCAGGTCGTCGCGTATATGTTGACCCATCCCGGGAACGATACATCCCCTCCTGCGTCCATCAGAGTGATGTTGGATCAGGTGTTGGGAGAACTGGATTCACTGCTGGGGACACAACCACCTCTGCATGATCAAATATATCCTGAAAATGCTGTTACAGTGGAGCATCATGAAACACAATGGTTATGGGTGATGAGACACCAATGGGATGCTAGGGCCACCTACAATGCTTCTGTTAGAGGCACTCAGGTCTACCTTATCGCAGATCTTGAGCAAACCTATAAGGTCGGCGGGGTTTCTGTTCAACACCAGAACAGTCCCTGTCAGGGAGAATCCTGTTTTCTGCGGTCCATCATCCACATTCAAAACTCTCCTCAATATCAATCTTCAAAAGCAAATAACCTGTCCCTCTACTTCACCCATGTTCGTTTTGGATCCATTCCAGGGGGTGTGGAAATCGACCCGGATCCGCGTCCCGGCCTCACCGTCTGCCTCTGGTCTGGAAGCGTGACACACCAGATAACATTCAGGCCATTACCCACGGGAATCCAGCCATCCCATCGCATCCTGGCATCCACCGCATTCCGCACGGAATTGTATACCCCCACACAAAGCCTTTTAACCCATGGCTTCACGCTGGACACGGTCGTGACCTACTGACCCTGTCCTTTGTATTTCGTATTTCTTCATCCCTTTCCCTGGATTGCCGGGTTTGACAGACCCACAGTCAGTGCGTATCCTTTCGGGCGATGAAGAAACACACCTTTGTGGATCTGGTCACCATCCGCGTTCGCGCCGGAAAAGGCGGGGACGGGATGGTTCATTTCCACCGGGAAAAATACAGACCCCGGGGAGGACCGGATGGAGGAGACGGTGGGCACGGGGGAAACGTCTATCTCGTGGTGGACCCCGGCCTGAAAACCCTGCTGGATTTTCGCTATCGCCGTGTTTTTCAGGCCGAAGATGGCCGCCCCGGGGGACCCAACCGCCGTCATGGCCGACGGGGGCGGGATGTGGAGATCCGGGTTCCTCCGGGGACCCTGGTGTACGATCACCTGACCGGCGAAAAGCTGGGAGAACTGCTGCACGAAGGTGATCGTCTGCTGGTGGCGCGGGGAGGACGAGGAGGACGGGGCAACGCGCGTTTCGCCACGCCCACACGGCGGACGCCCCGCATCGCAGAACCGGGAGAAGAAGGAGAAGAGCGCATTCTCCGGCTTGAACTGAAACTTCTCGCGGATGTGGCGCTGGTGGGGTACCCCAACGCCGGCAAGACCACCCTGCTGCGGGCACTGACCGGGTCCCGTGCACGGGTGGGCGCCTATCCCTTCACCACGAAAATCCCCAATCTGGGGGTATGGAAAGACTCCTGGCAACACCGTCTCACCTTCGTGGACGTTCCCGGCCTTGTTCGTGGAGCCCACGAGGGGCGCGGCATGGGATTGACCTTCCTTCGGCATATTGAACGTGCACGGCTGATCCTCCTGGTGGTGGATCTGACCCGGCCGGATCCTGTGGACGACGTCCTCTCCCTCCTTGGGGAACTGGAAGCCTACCGTCCCGCGCTGCTGGAACGGGAACGCTGGATTGTTCTGAACAAAA
Source organism: Caldifarciminota bacterium (assembly GCA_027053375.1). Taxonomy (GTDB): domain Bacteria; phylum Hydrothermota; class Hydrothermia; order S141-80; family S141-80; genus JALUJC01. The sequence goes on along the minus strand of JALUJC010000147.1, from coordinate 7,428 downwards.
TGGATCTTGTAGATCCCACCCACCTGAAATCCCTTGAAGCGCCCATGCAGTCCCTGGCTCCACGAATTTTCGTGGTAAGTGCACGGGAGCACCGGGGACTGGAACTCTTAAAGGAGGCATTGGCAGAATGGCTAAAGGAAAATCCGCTGGAGGACGAAAGAAATCCGGCGCCTCCCCCCATGTCCCTTCCCCCGAATCACTGATCCGTTCAAAAGATCTGAAGGAACGCCTGGAAGGGATCCGGATTCTGCGTGAACAGGGGGATATGGAGACCCTGCTTTCCCTTCTGTACAGTGAGAGCTGGTACACACGGGAAGCCGCCGCAGACGCCCTGGTGGCACTGGGGCCCACCGTCGCAGAAGCTGTGTATCCGCTGCTGGAAGAAGGGTACTGGTATGTACGTGCAGCCGCTTTCCGGATTCTCGGACACCTTGCCTCTGAAAAACTCCTTCCCCATATTCTGAAGGCGCTGAAAGACAACAACGTGGCAGTGCAGCTGGAGGCTGCCCGGGCTGCCGTCCGTCTGTTTCAGGCACATCCGGATCTGAAGCAGCACCTTTCCCGGGAAGAACGTTCGGAAATTGAGGCCATTCTGGCGCATCACAAAGAACTGGATCTCCTGCAACACCTCCAGGGACATGGATGAGTGAACGCCGGATCCTGATCTCTGCAGGAGAGCCCTCCGGCGACCTCCACGCAGCCCACCTGGTGCAGACCCTCTCTTCCATGGACCCCTCCATTCGCTTTGTGGGGTTTGGAGGGGACCGGATGCGAGAGGCAGGGGTTGCGCTGGTGGAACACCATGCACGGTTCAGCGTGGTTGGACTGGTGGAAGCTTTGCAGGCCTTCCGCCGTATCCAGCGTCTCCGCAGGCGTCTGCTGGACGCTGCACAAACCGTGGATCTCGCTGTACTGGTGGATTACCCGGGGTTTCATCTCAAACTCGCCCGCGATTTGAAGCGGATGGGGATACCCGTGATCTATTACATCGTACCTCAGGTCTGGGCGTGGGGACGATGGCGGGTCCATACCCTTCGCCAAACCCTTCAGGAGGCCCTGGTCATTCTGCCCTTTGAAGCGCCTTTTCTTCAACAATACGGAATCCCCGCCCGGTATGTGGGGCATCCCCTAATGGAACAACTGGAAGGCATGCTGCCCCAGACTTTTCCGCCGCTTCCATCCGACCCACCCACCCTGGCCTTTCTCCCTGGATCCCGGCCTCAGGAAATCCACCGCCTGCTTCCCCGGATGCTCAAACTCCAGCGACTGCTGTTCCAGCGCTTCCCGGATGGCCGCTTCCTGTTTTCTGTTCTGGATCCCTCTCTGGTTCCGCTGGTGCATCACCATGCACGGGGGCATGTGGAGGTTTCAGGTCGCCCCGCCCGATCACTTATTGAGGCAGCAGATTTCGTGGTGGTGGCGTCCGGAACCGCCAGCCTGGAGACCGGCCTGTTGCTGAAACCCATGGCCGTGGTGTATGTGCTTTCGGACCTCTCCTGGTGGATGGCCCGAACCCTCTCCCGTGTCCCCCACGCCAGTCTGGTCAACCTCCTTCTGGGGCACACGGTCGTCCCCGAATATCTTCAGCATCTTCATTACCACAGGCTGGCCGATGAGATTGAACAGACCCTGCTTCTGCCCGAACGTTACCGGGGCATTCAGAGAGAACTCTGGAAGCTACGAGACGTGCTGGACCCGGACAAGAAAAGCGCCCGGGAAGCGGCCCGGCGCATCCTCTACTGGCTGGACCGACTTCCCCGGGCGAAATCCCTCACACCGTTTCCGCTGTTCGCTGAACTTTCCTGATTACAGCCCGATCCAGAGATCATCCCGGGCGGGATCCCCTCCCATCCCATCTGCATTCCCATCCAGGGGATATCCCTGTTCGGATTGAACCTGATGGGAAAGAAAGAGGGTGTATCCCAGCACGGTTACACGCGGATCGGGAAGGGAGAAGCGCACCTCCAGGCGACGCCGATCCGGAGACCACAGGGTACGGATGGGCACAGGAAGATTCCCCTGCGGGGTCCACACAAACAGCTGGAAGGCTGGCGCGACAAACGAGGTGGTGTCCATGGGTTCTGAAAAGTTAAGGGTGATCAACATTCCGTTGCGTACAGCGCTCAGCAACTGGGGATAGGGTACGCTTGCGCCGGTGTTGTCCAGCGCCGTGGAAAACAGGAGCCGGAAGGTATCCCGCACTTCCAGACGGCCATTATCATTGCCATCGAGCGGGTTGCCCGCCGTATCCCGTACATCCGGCGTCACTACAAGCTCATAAAGCGTTGCAAAATTCAACCCGGAATAGACAAACACCGCCTGGACACGATTCCCCACTGTGTCCAGCCGCACAAACTGGACATTCCCTGCGGAAGGACCTGCTGGATAGGTCCGGAAGAACACCGCACCCCCCAGGGTGGTCGGGTCCAGGTCCGTCTGGCGAAACTGGATGTAGAGGGTATCCTGATCCAGCAGATAGCCTGCACCTCTCCAGGGATTGACCGTAAAGGTCCAGACATCCCGGATTCGGGGACCGTTCTGGTCCAGTGTGTACACCGGGTCTCCACCTCCGGGGCCGGGGGGACCCCACAACACCCGCGTCACAGCATCAAGATCGCCGTCAGGGACCCCGTTTCCGTTTCCATCCAGTGGATTTCCAGCCGCATCTCTGATGGACGCCAGGAGGGTGAGCACATAGGCCGTGGAATCGCGCAGCGCCTGTGTGGGGATCCACCAGGCACGATGGGTTTCCGGCTCATACATCACCGTCCCGGAGATGACACCCGACTGATTGCCCGCGACCGCTTCCAGTTGTATCCCTCCCGAGAGGGTCGCTTCATCCACGGGCCCGGAAAACACAATCAGCACACGGTCCTGCACATCCGGGCTTGTGGTATCCAGGTCAAAAAACCGATCGCCCTGCGGTTGCAATCCCAGGTAGGCGGAATAGGTGGTGACCGACACCACGGTCACCGGCGCGGTGTTGTCCCAGGGCTGGGGGAACGTGGATGCCCCGCGTGTCAACCCTGCGGGCTGTTTGCACGCCCAGCCCATCAGGGCCACACCCAGCATAATCCACCACATTGCGCGTCTCATGGGATCCACCTCCTCACGGTTTCCACACCACACTCACCCGCCATCCCGTCAGATCGGTCAGGCGGGCAAATTGCATCACATCCAGACGCAAATGCTTCCCGATGGGAACCGTTGCGCCATATACAAACTGGAGGCTGGACTGGATGTTGTGCTGTCGCGTTCGTACACTGTGAAGATCCACAGGCGTGCGGGTCCATGTGGTGTCCCCCGCGTCGGTGACTGTCTGAATGGTTCGCGGCGTATTTTCCAGCCCTTCGTCATCCACCGTCCGATCCTCCCAGGTCATCGTGAACCAGGCACCCAGGCGTACCCAGAGGGGTGCCTGATGATAAGGCTGGAACTCCACGGCCACCGGGAGATCCATTCCCCAGCGCTGATCCAGAGTGTAAAGCCTGCGTTGCTCGGAATAGGTGGTGGTTCGCGTGATATCGTTGGGGTCTGCGGGCACACCGTTGCCGTCTGTGATCCGTTCCACAGTTCGCTCGGTATAGGTTTTCTCCACGGTTTCCTCAGCTCGTTCTGCCCAGAAAGATGCGCCCAGTGCAAACCGCGCACGGTCATAGCGATGCTGCTGCGCCCAGGTGAGGTATGTACCGAGTGTGGCACGCTGGCCCGTCATGGTGGTTTCCGCATGAAATGCCAGCCGCTGGATGGCTGTATCCACCAGCAGCGCACGGGCATCCCGCAGAGTATCCAGAAGAAAAGTCCCCTGATCGAGTGAGGATCCCCGCTGATAGAGTCCTGCACGAACCGTGGCACGGGCCCCATTCCGAAATGCGAGGTCATACCGGAGTTCTCCGAAAAACACCCGATCTGGCCAACGGATCTCCTGGCGGCGTGTTCCCTGCCGCAGCACCTGGTTCAGCGTACCACCTGGCGCCAGGTCCTCCAGACCTGTATAGGAAGCGGTATCCTCATCAATCCGGGTAACCTGAACCAGGCCCACGGTCAGGGATAGGGGGAGGGATGCCAGGAGACGGAACCCGCCGGCCATCCCCCACAGTTCCTGGCTCTGGATTTGAAGACGTTCTCCATCCAGCTGCCGGCGGTACAGCAGATTTCCCTGCGGATGGTCGGTGAGTTCGTTTAGAAAAGAAACGTTTCCAAAGGGTGCAATCTCCGTTCCAAAAGGGCGTGTCTCCATTCGCTGGTGTCCGGCGAGCACATCCAGCCCCCACCGTTCAAAGGCCAGGCCAGCAAGGAGAAAGCGCTGTTCATCCCGCGTTTCGCTGGTCTCATCTATACGGATCCGCTCCTTGCGGTCCGGAGGGAAACCGGCACCCTGGGTGCTGAAATAGTGTAGAGAGTCCAGCGTGTACCTACCCCGCACGCCGGGACGGCTTGTGGGTAATGGAACAAGATTTTTTGACTTGTCCACCAGACCCAGCGGTGTCCCATTCAGAAGGGACCCACCGATCCCGGCCAGCGTATAGGCATGAAGCCCCACATTCCCGAAGAGATGTTCTCCCTGGAAGAGATCGGAGAGATTGGTATACACGCGGGCGCCCTGCACCGTGCCCGCCATGGAGGGATCCAGCATCCGATCCAGATCATCCTCCAGAAGGGTGGCGGTGGACGCCAGGCGATAGGAAATCACCGGCAGGAACAACCGTTGCAGAACGTTCGTTCCCACCTGTGCCCGGGCCACCCCCACCCCCAGAAGGAGCACCACCCACGTCAACCTCTGCATCCCACACCTCCTTGTGGGTTGGATCACGGACCTCACATATGGTGAATGATTTCCTCGGCAAAGGCGCTGGTGGAGAGTTCTACCGCATCCGTGATGCCCTCCTTCTTCCAGCCCCGCACCAGGTCATAGGTGCCCTTGTGTTCGGCCAGGGTGTTGCGAATCCCCTCATAGATCCGTGTGGCCGCTTCTTTCCACCCCATATACTCCAGCATCATGGCTGCGGAAAGGATCAGAGAGCCGGGATTGACTTTGTCTTTTCCTGCATATTTCGGTGCGGTCCCATGCGTCGCTTCAAACACCGCCACCGCATCACCGATGTTGGCACCGGGCGCCATACCCAGGCCCCCCACAAGGGCAGCGCCCTCATCCGAGATGTAATCGCCGTTCAGGTTGGGGGTTACAATGATCTGGTACTCCGAGGTCCGGGTCAGCAACTGCTGAAACATGTTATCGGCGATGCGATCGTTCAGCAATACCTTGCCCTCCGGAATCTCGCCATTGTAACGATCCCAGAGTTCCTCCTCGGTGATCACGCGATCGGCAAATTCCGCTTCTTTTGCAACCTCATACCCCCAGTTCCGGAAGGCCCCTTCGGTGAACTTCATGATGTTGCCCTTATGCATCAGGGTCACCCGGTTGTAGCCGTGCTCAAAGGCCCAGCGAAGAGCCTTCCGGACATGGCGCTTGGTCCGTTCCGGAGAGATGGGCTTGATCCCGATTCCTGCATCGGGCACCACCACCCGATCGGAGACACCCATCTCCCGATACAGAAACTCCACCAGTTTGCGAGCCTCCTCGCTTCCGGAAGACCACTCCACACCGGCGTACACGTCTTCCGTGTTCTCACGGAAAATCACCAGGTTCACTGCGGAGGGATCCTTTAGCGGTGAAGGCCCCCCAAGCCACCGCACGGGCCGTACACAGGAATAGAGATCCAGTCGCTGCCGAATGGTCACATTGAGGCTGCGAATACCCCCACCCACGGGTGTGGTGAGGGGTCCCTTGATGCTGACCACATAGGATCGCAACGTCTCCAGGGTCTCCTCGGGGAGCCAGGAGCCCGTTTTCTGATAAGCTTTCTCTCCCGCATATACCTCCATCCATTCAATGGACCGTGTCGCTCCATACGCTTTTTCCACCGCCGCATTGACCACACGGATCATGGCCGGCGTGATATCCACGCCGATCCCATCCCCTTCGATGTAGGGAAGCACCACATGATCGGGAACCACAAGTTTTCCCTGTTCCACACGAATCTTCTCAGCCATGGTCCATCTCCTTTTTGTTGGGCTTCATCCACGCGTTTCTCAGATCTTCCATCAGTCGCTCCCGCTCCGATACGGGAAGGCTTTTCTCTGGATCCTCCGCCGCACGCATCCTGCGTCGGGCTTTTTTTCGAATCCGCTGAGGTCCCTGAAGAAAAGCAGATGGCGACATCACCCTGGCATCCAGCCCACGCACCCGATCTGCGAGCGCACGATCCGCGGTCACCACCCAGATTTCCTGATACCGGGCGCGGTGCTTTTGCACAAGAAAAACAATGCCGTCATCGGCTGTGTGATCCCGGCTGAAAAGCGCTTCCCGGGTCTCCGCAGGATAGGGATTCCCTGTCTTCCCATCAAACACCACCCGGACCTCATCGGGATGGTAAATCCGGGCAAAGCGAATCAAGCTTTCCCTCGCACGTTCCAGAGGCAGATCGCGGAGCGCCGAGGAAAAAATCACGTTATACCCATCGACGAGATAGAGCTTTCGCACCACGGACCTCCCGAATCACTTCATGGTAATAGGCCTCCACCTGCTGTGCCACACGCTCCCAGCTGTATTTTTCCAGCACCGTTCTTCGACCCTCCACGGCCATTCGTCGGCGAAGATCCGGATGGCGATACAGGGTTTCAAGCGCACGGGCAATGGACCGGGGAGACTCCGGCTCTGCAAACAGCCCCTGACGCCCCTCTTCCAGCACCTGAGCATAGCCCGGAATACGGGAAGCCACCACCGGTGTACCGCTGGCCATGGCCTCCAGCAGCACAATCCCGAAACTCTCCGCCCCGGTGGCGGGGGATATAAACACATCTGCACTCACATAGTACCGGGGAAGCAATTCCCGTGGAAGCTGGCCCACAAACAGAATTCGATCCCGAACCTCCGGATGGATGAACTGCCGGTAATACTGTTTCAGGGGACCGTCTCCCACCACCACCAGACGGGCATCCGGGATACGATGCCGCAGGAGCCCCATGGCCTGCAACAGAAATCGCAACCCCTTCCGGGGTTCAAAGCGCCCCACAAACAGCAGTGTAAAGAACCGCTGATCCCGCATCCAAGGGATCGGGGGAAGATCCGGTCGAAACCGGTGAACATCAATACCATTGGGAATAATTCTGTATTCACCGGGGAAGTATCGTGCCACTGAATCCCGGGCCACGGAGGAAACCGCAATCCGCCCATGCAACCGTTCGGCGTAGCGCTGCAATACGCCCCGAAAAAGGTCATACAGCCGTTGACTTTCATGAGCGGCATGAAACGTACCAATGTTCACACTTTCCGAAAGGGTCAGGGCCGCGAGCGGCAGGCTCAGGGCAAGGGGAGGATGGCAGTGCACAACATCAAAAGAGATACGCGTCATCAATTTTTTCAAT
>JALUJC010000146.1 GCA_027053375.1 Caldifarciminota bacterium | reverse complement strand
CGGTAGGTGCGGAACTCGGGCACCCACACCTGGTGGGTGTCCGGGAGAGGGTGTTGGGTCATCCAGACCTGAAGTGCCTGGAACTCTTCCTGCAACCGCTGGAGTTTGCTGTTTTCCTGCGCTTCGGAGAGGCCCAGTTCCTGCCGGATGACCTGGTCCAGCGGAGAGGGAACCAGGAATGACCAGAGACGGTTCACGGACAGGGATTCATAAGATGTGTCTGTCAGGGAGGATGACAGGGCCGAAACACGTTCCCGGAGAAGACGTTCCTGGTCCGGCGGAAGGAGCGTTCCGGGTCGGCGGTAGATATGCCGATCCCGCAGGGGATAGGGGGGAAGCGTTTCTGCCCGCGGAAAGCGGGAATCAGCAAGGAGCATCCGGAGGGTTCGGTTTCGGCGCGTCAGGCTTCCATAGTCAAACACGGTGACCTGCTGGAATCCTGCGCCTCGAAGCAGCCGGAGTTCTTTCAAAAGGTACCGTTCTGGATGGGGAAACCAGATTCCGATCCCCGGTGAAACCGCGTTGCGCGGGGAGATATTCCGCCAGTAATGAAGATAGGTGAGGTAGCGGTGGGGGTCCGGGGTGTACCCCATGATCACGGCGCGATCCAGGATGCCCCCCCGGATCCAGCCGGTCCAGTCCTGGCCCAGCAGAAGGCGTGCGGTGGCCGGGTTGGGGAAGACCGCCGCAGAGACAACGTAACGGGAATCGTGCCTTTTGACCGCGTGCTGCACCGCCTCCACCACCCTCCGAATGCCTGCCACGCGGACCTCGTTCCAGCGAAGGTGGAGAAGGGTGAGCCACCGTTCCACAGGGTTGAGATCTCCCTGGAGCAGCCACCGGGGATTCCATCCGCGGAGATATGCGGGGATCCATCGGGGATCCACGCCGTACTCTTCCCGAAACATCTGGACTTTTTGGGGGTCGTATCCGAACCGGTTCCCGGGATAACGGATGAAATCCAGGTGGATGCCCGCCAGACGGGGATAGCGCTCCACCGCTTCACCGGCCACCTGCGCCAGAAATTCCGGAACGCCCGGTGCCCAGGGGTTCAGAAACAGACCGTCCACGCCGGCAAGGACGCGCGATTTATACGTATAGGATGTGATGTTTCTCCCCTGATCGTCATGCACAAACCATTCTGGATGGGTGTAGAGGAGGTGGGTGCTGTCTTCAGGGGGATCCTCCACCGTCCACCAGAGCATGGCGTTGATCCACAGGTGGATGGGATGATGAGGAAGGCTGTCCAGGAGGGTCTGAACAGGGTCAAAGCCAGGATCCCCGGCGTGGTAGCGGGTCCGGGGCAGGAGACGGGAGGGATAATAGGCGTAGCCCCCCACCACCCCCTGCACATACAGCGCGTGTACAGGGTGTTCCTGTACGAACCGGATCAAGCGCTCCACGCCCTCCGGTGTGCGCAGGGTCCGGGCGGTCACCCAGAGATCCCACCCCTGCCACCCCGGGGAAAGTGTGGTCATGATCAAAATCCATGCAATCACGGGTTATGTTCAAAGTATACACCGCCACATGGGTGCAGACAATCCCGGAGGGTCCTCTGGCGGGGCCGCCGTTCATTGACGATTCTGGAGCCCAGGCGTATCATACCGCGGAGAAAGGAGGGCAAGGATATGGATTATCTTCATCTGGACGATCTTTTGAACGAAGAACAGCGAATGATTCGGGACATGGTCCGGCAGTTTGTGGACCGGGAAATCATGCCCATCATCGGGGAGTACTGGCTGAAAGGTGAGTTTCCCATGCATCTGGTGCCCCGAATGGCGGAACTGGGGCTTTTTGGCCCCACTTTTGAAGAAGAATACGGTGGGCAGGGGCTGGACTACCTCAGCTACGGGATTATCATGCGTGAACTGGAGCGGGGGGATTCCGGAATTCGTTCCTTCGCTTCGGTCCAGAGTTCGCTGGCCATGTATTCCATCTATCGTTTCGGTTCCGAAGACCAGAAGCGGAAGTATCTCCCCCGGATGGCACGGGGGGAACTTCTGGGATGTTTTGGGTTGACTGAACCGGATGCGGGTTCGGATCCTGGAAGCATGCGAACCGTTGCCCGACGGGAAGGAGACACCTGGGTGCTGCACGGCACCAAAATGTGGATTACCAACGGGTCCGTGGCGGATGTGGCGGTGGTCTGGGCAAAAGATGCCGAAGGGGTGATCCGGGGTTTTCTGGTGGAAAAGGGCACGCCAGGTTTTTCCACCCAGGATATCCACACCAAGATCTCGCTGCGCGCATCCGTCACCTCGGAATTGATCCTGGACGAGGTTCGGGTCCCGGAGGCCCAGCGTCTTCCGCATGCCGAGGGACTGCGTGCTCCCCTCACGGTGTTGAACCACGGACGTTACGGGGTGGCCTGGGGCGCCCTGGGCGCGGCAGAGGCGGCGCTGGATGAAGCCATTGCCTATGCCCGTGAGCGCATCCAGTTTGGACGCCCCATTGCCTCTTTTCAGATCATTCAGCAGCGCCTGGTGGATATGCTGGCCCGGCTGACCGGTGTGCAGGCCATCGGGTACCGTGTGGCGCAGTTGATGAATGAGGGGAAGGCCCGGTATACCCATATCTCCCTTTTCAAACGGCAGGCCACGCGGGTGGCGCTGGACGTTGCGAGGGCCGCCCGGGAGGTGCTGGGTGCCAACGGCATCACCGTGGAGTACCACGCACTTCGGCATGCGGTAAATCTGGAAAGCACCCTGACCTATGAAGGAACCTATGACATCCATACGCTGATCCTTGGGAGGGACATCACCGGTTTTGAAGCATTCTCCTGAGCCCGTACGTTTCCTGATCCAGCAGAAGGATCCCCTTCGGTGCGGAGGGTGTGTTCACCGGTGCACCTTTGAACGCGAGGGCGATACCGGCGCCTGCGGCGTGCGCGTCCGAAAAGAAGGCACCCTCTGGCTGACCTCCTATGGAGAGGTGCACCATCTCTCTGTAGAGCCCATTGCGAAAAAAGGATTCGCGCACGTGCTTCCCGGGGAACTTACCCTGAGTTACGGTGGGCGCGGGTGGATCCAGCCCCATCTGGCGAAGCAGGAGGACCCGCATCCCCGGGTGCTGACGCCGGAGGCGCTCCTGAACGCCGCCGGAGATCTGGAGATCCGGGCGGTGGTGCACGACTTTGATGACCCCCTGGCCTATCTGGAATATGCCATGGATGTGGCGAAGGCAGCAAGGGAACGGGGGTTGCTGAACCTGTGGATCACCTCCGGACTCTGGACGGAAATGGTTCGGGAGATTCTCCCGGACACGGTACATGCCGTGAAAATCCGGGCGGTGGGGTTCTCCGCCACCCAGCGGGAACGTCTTACAGGAACGCCTGAACGTGTGGAGTTTCAGGACCTTGCCTGGTTGAGAAGGCACGGGGTGTGGGTGGAGGTGGGCATCCCGGTGATCCCGGGGGAGACCGATCACCTGCAGGATATCCAGGACTTTTGCCGTGCGCTTGCCATGGTGGTGGGGGAGGATGTCCCCCTCCATGTAGAGCGGGTGTTTTCCCCTGATGGACAGCGAACCCCCGTGGCGTTGCTGAACCGGGTGGCGGATACCGCATCACGGATCCTTCGGTATGTCTATGTGGATCATCTTCCCGGAAATGACTACGAGATCACCCGGTGTCCGGTGTGTGATGCCCCTCTGGTCTACCGGTTCGGCTGGACCCTGATTGAGAATCGCCTGCAGGATGGGCGGTGCCCGGAGTGCCGGACGG
>JALUJC010000145.1 GCA_027053375.1 Caldifarciminota bacterium | reverse complement strand
AATGGCCGAATATGTGGGCATCCCCACAGAAATCATCCAGAAAGCCCCCACAGCCGGCCTCTGGGTGGGACAGACCGATGAGGATGAACTGGGCCATACCTACCGCGAGATTGACCAGGTGCTGTATGCCCTGGTGGACCTGGAACTCTCTGTGGGGGAAACCGCAAATCTGCTCAACATTTCCCGGGATGCGGTGGAGGACCTGTACCGCCGGATTCAGCGGTCCGAGCACAAGCGTAAAATCCCCACCATCACCCGCATCTCTGCCATGTGCCTGGACAAAGACTGGCGCTACCCCGTTGAGCGGTTCTGATCCTCAGGGAACGCGCTTCAGGCGAAGAATCAGCGTATCCAGGAGACCTTCCCGAACCCAGCGAAGGGTATCCCAGCCTTCCCCATACCGGTAGATTCCCTGCCAGACTTCCCGGTACACCTGCTGGCCATCCACCTCCACCGTGTCCCCCCAGTGATGCAGCAGCGCACCTTCAGGTGCTGGAGAAAACCGGAGCCGGCCGTGGTGCTGAAGGTTATGCGCCACACCCCGTACGGTGACCTGTTCTGTATGGGTCCAGCGGGTGTGGGAACCTTCCAGGGGAAGGCGGAACAGAAAAGGCACCGTGGGGCTTTTCCACGGGACCACCTCCCCTTCCAGATAAAGATCCAGCCGCACAGGGCGATAGAGGCCGGAAGCCGGTTCAGGCCAGGTGTCCTGCATGCCGCCCCCCTGAAACAACCGGGCACCGTTCTCAAGCCGGATCCACAGAAGCGTGAGGGTGTCTCCGGTCTCCCGGTTCACATAGCGCCACTCAACCGTATCCGCGGTGGGGAAAGCCGGCGTTTCAAGGTGTTCGGCCAGCGGAGAGCGACAGGACAGCAAAAGAAAGGTCAGTGAGAGCGCAGGGAAATGTCTTCCGACAGAAAGACTCACGATTCCGTACCGGGAAGGCGGGACTCAATGCGTGAGAGCCTCTCCAGAATCTCCGTACGAAGCTGTTCCACGGCGCGCCGCTCTTCGTCATACAGCTGCGCTTTGGTTTCCGCAAGCTGACGAAGGATGCGCTCTTCACGAAAAGTGAACCATACCGAAAGAAACAGCACAAGAAGGAGCGAAAGAAGAAAGAACAGCAAAAAGACCGGCAGGATCACGTGCACGCGAGGGAAAAGACGAACATCAATGGGCGTGCTCAACCACTCAAAGTTGAACAGGGAAAACCACAGCAGCAGGAAAAGATAGATCCCCATCAAAACCTGGGGGACACCCAGACTGCGTTTCATGCCCCTTCCTCCATCTGATCCAGCATCTGTCGAAGATGCCGGGCTTTTTCCTGTAATTCCTGATAGGTTTTGCGCTGCTGTTCCACCACATGGGCCGGGGCGGAACGGAGAAAGGACTCGTTGGTCAGACGCTTCTGGAAGCCCTGAATTCGCTGGGTCAGTGCCTCAACTTCCCGCTGCAGGCGTGCGCGTTCTTTATCCAGATCAATCACGCCCGCCAGCGGTACATAGAAAGGAACACCCCGCACCACTCCGGTGGCCGACGCGCGAGGCACCTCCTCCGTGGTCCCGAAGGTGGCGCCAAAGGCCAGGGGAGCCCACAGATGCACCTGCTGTTCAAGGAGTTCAAGCCGGGGCTCGCCCTCCGGCAGTTTAAGCAGCACCTGGATGGTTTCCTGCCGTGGAATTTTAAACGTACTCCGAATTTCCCGAATCGCCGTGATCCACTCTTTCAGGAACTGGAAGGATTGAAGGGCCGATTCATCCTCTCCCGGCAGGGCTTCAGGCCAGGGGGAAATCATGATGGAGGGACGCTCGGGACGAACCCAGCCGGGCAATCGCTGCCAGAGTTCCTCCGTCACAAACGGCATCAGTGGATGAAGCATGCGCAAAAGGCGCTCAAGCAGGGTAAGGGCCACGGTGCGGGCCACGCGGGCCTCTTCTCCACCCTGCCGGAGACGGGGTTTGATGGCCTCCAGATACCAGTCACAGTACTCCCCCCAGAACAGCTGATACATGCCTTTCACCGCATGCACATAATCAAAGGACTCCAGGTCACGGGTGATCTCACGGATCGCCTGGTTCCAGCGGGTGATCATCCACCGGTCTTCCAGCTGGAGATCGGCCTGTGCCAGATCCACCGGCTCCATCCCCTCGGGGAGATTCATCAGAAGAAAACGAGAGGCGTTCCATACTTTGTTGGCAAAATTTCGTCCCCGCTCAATTCTCTTTTCACTGAACAGCACATCCTGCCCTTCCGGAGCGATCAACGCCATCCCTGCGCGCACACCGTCCACCGAGTAGGTCTCAAAGAGCTCCAGCGGGTCCTTAAAGTTCCCGAGACTCTTGGAGATCTTTCTGCGCTTTTCATCTCGCACAAGGCCATGAAGATACACATACCGGAAGGGCGGTTGCTCCATAAAAGCATAGCCCGCCATAATCATCCGGGCAACCCAGAAAAAGAGAATGTCCCACCCGGTGATCAGCAGCGTGGTGGGATAGAACACCTCAAGTTCCGGTGTCTGTTCAGGCCAGCCCAGCGTGGCAAAGGGCCACAACCAGGAAGAAAACCAGGTATCCAGCACATCCTCATCCTGAACCAGATTCCGCCCCGAACACTGGGCACAGCGCGTGGGGGTCTCCTCTGAAACGTTGATGTGTCCACAGTCCTGGCAGTAATAGGCAGGGATCCGATGTCCCCACCAGATCTGCCTGGAGATACACCAGTCCCGCACATTCTCCAGCCAGTGCCGGTAGAGGTTCACAAAGTTATGCGGGATCAGTTTAATTTCTCCCTTCTCCACAGCCTGGAGCGCATCGCTGGCCATCTCCTTCATACGTACAAACCACTGAAGGGATAGCATGGGCTCCACCACCGTCTTGCAACGGTAGCACACCCCCACATTGTGGGTCAGGGGTTCCTCTTTTACGAGGAAGCCCGCTTCCCGCAGCGCCTCCAGCACCTTCTGGCGGGCCTCAAAACGATCCAGGTCAGCAAAGGGACCCGCATTCCGGGTGGTTCGGGCTTTCTCATCCAGCACCTGAATTTTCGGGAGGTCATGCTCCTCTCCCATCTCCCAGTCATTGAAGTCATGGGCGGGTGTCACCTTCACAGCACCCGTTCCGTATTCAGGATCCACCCGTTCATCGGCGATGATTGGAATCTCCGGAGGCACAGGTGTTCCTTCAGGTGTGGTGCGCGTCCAATCAATCAGCGGCAAACGCACCCTGCGGCCCACCAGAGCGCGATACCGGGCATCCCCCGGGTGAACGGCCACGGCCGTATCTCCAAGGTAGGTTTCCGGCCGTGTGGTGGCCACGTCCACATACCCTTCCCCATCCGCCAGAGGATAGCGAAGAGTGTACAGCTTCCCTTCCCGCTGCTCGTATTCCACCTCATCATCTGCCAGCGCCGTTCCACAGCGGGGACACCAGTGGATCAGGCGAAATCCACGATACACCCATCCCCGGCGGTAAAGTTCCACAAAGGCTTTACGAACCGCCCGGGAATAGGCCGGATCCATGGTAAACACCAGCCGATCCCAGTCCGGAGAAATCCCCAGACGCTGAAGCTGCTCCAGAATCCGGTGTCCATACTGTTTTTTCCAGGCCCAGACGCGTTCCACAAAGGCATCTCGCCCGAGATCAAACCGTGTTTTTCCCTCCCGGGCCAGGGCACGCTCCACCACGTTCTGTGTGGCAATTCCTGCATGATCCATTCCGGGTTGCCAGAGGGTAGGATGTCCACGCATCCGGAAA
>JALUJC010000144.1 GCA_027053375.1 Caldifarciminota bacterium | reverse complement strand
TACACACGCGGACGTGAGGTCTCCCGTCCTGTGGAGGCCATTGTGGAGGAGGCGCTTGCACTTGAACGACAGGGGGTGCTGGAACTCACGCTGCTGGGACAGAACGTGAACTCCTATCACACCGGGACCCATGATTTTGCCGATCTCCTCGGGATACTCGACCGAAGAACCCGCTTCCTCTGGATCAAGTTTACTTCTCCGCATCCCCGGGATATGAACGTGAAGGTCCTGGATGTGCTGGCGCAGGGTGAACGCCTCTCTCACTGGATTCACCTTCCTCTCCAGGCAGGATCCACCCGGGTACTCAAGCGCATGCGCCGCGGGTATACCAAAGAAGAATTCCTGGCGCAGGTGGAGACCATTCGCCGAATTCTTCCCGACGCTTTTCTAACCACCGATATCATGGTGGGTTTCCCGGGCGAAACCGAGGAAGATTTTGAGGACACGCTGGATGTGGTCCGGAAAGTCCAGTTTGATGGTGCCTATATGTTTATCTATTCACCTCGTCCCGGAACGCCGGCGGCTCGCTGGAAGGATCAGGTTCCGGAGGACGTAAAAGGCAAACGGCTCCGGCGTCTGATTGATGAGGTCAACCGGGGGATTCTCCAGCGCCGCCAGCGATTGATCGGAGAGGTCCTGGAGGTGCTGGTGGATCGCACATCAAAGAAAGATCCTGGTATGGTCTCCGGGAAAACACGTCATCACCTGAATGTGGTGGTGCCGGGCATCTATTCCCCCGGAACCCTGGTGCGCGGACGGGTGGTGGAGATCCGGGGCCTGACGCCGGTGCTGCAGCCCCTGGAGGCCATTCCCCGGGAAACCCTGCTGGAACGCCTGCACGTCTGACCCCTATCCCCTTTAAAAACGGCGTCGGGGCGGTACACCGCCCCGACGATCCGTATTCCGGAGGTTCTCGATGCATTACAGCGCGATATCCACCCCCAGGGTCAGCAGGTTTTCGGTTTCCCTGTGCACCGCATCGGTGGGGAGCAGGTCCCCCTGGAGTTCCAGGAACACCCGGGCATTCCGGTAGAGATAATAGCTTGCCGTCAGGGAGAGTGTACGGACCCGCAACGCCTGGTATGCCGGGTCGTTTTCGGGGGTTTCCACCACATTGAGCAGAATGCTGTAGACCTGAGGAAAACGTTCCGTGTAGTTCAGACCCAAAAATCCCCCGTAGTACTGCATGGTCTGTGCAGATGCCTGATAAAAGGGATTGTCATCCTGTCCCCAGATAATCTGAAGAAATGCATCCCAGGTTTCTCCATCTGCCATCGCGTCCAGTCCGGCCCGGAAGAAGGTGTTGGCATTTTGATTCCCGAGGCTGTCGGAGAGGGTGTCGCGCCCTGCAACAGCAAGGACCCCGATGGGGATCGGAAGGGGTAGCGAGAAGTGGGTGAAGACGACTTTGGAAAAATTGTTGTCAAAGTCACGGTATGGCCGCCCTGCCCCGAGGGTTCCAATCGGTGTGGCTTCCCCGATGCCATTCCCGTTGACCAGCCCGATCACCGCATCCAGGAAGGGAAGGCCCAGCGCGATTCCCCGGTGATAGGTCAGGGAGAACCCGTTGTTCGCAGGAGCCATGCGGTAGATCATGTAATCCGATCGTGTGAGGCGGGTTTCTCTCATGAACATGTAGTCGGAGATCTGAAACTGCCCGAGCGTGAGTGAAAGATCACCTGGAAGTTTGCGGAGTTCCACCCATGCGTCCTCAAATTTGGGCGGCTCGCCCTTTTCGAAGATAATATAGGCGTAATAGCGCACACGCTCGCCCAGGGGACCGCCGGAGAGCAGTTTCACAAGATAGGGAGACTGAAAATCCAGGGTGGCGTTTCCAAAGTTTCGGGCTTCTGCCCATTGCTGAAAGCGAAAAGCCAGAGGCACACGATCAAACAGGTTGAGCATGTTGTCCCCGATATCAAGGGTTCCCTGGGATCCGTCACCAAAAATATACCCTTCGGCTGCGAAACTCCTTCCGGTGCTGTTCAGGTGCGGATAGGCTTTGTGGCACATCACACAGCTCAGACCGTATTTCCGGGCAAAGGCCGGGATGGCCTGCCCGATCTGCGGCATCATCAGCATCAGGGTGAGGAGCCATACACCACGCTTCATGGTTGACCTCCTGTGGGTTTGGGGAAGGGGGCGACCGCCCGCCCCCTTCCCTCAGTCGTCATCCTCCTCTTCATGCTCCCCACCGGGAAGAAGCGCGCGAAGGCCTCCTTCCCCTTCTTCACCTTCTCCTGATTCTATTTCTGTTTCTCCTCCTTCACCGGCCTGCAACACGGCGGTGCCATGGGCCACCTGACCGCCCACATAGCCCGTCCAGCTCACCATGCCCACAAGCAGGATGGGCACGACCAGTAAAAGACGTCGCAGCGGGGCCACGAAGGATTCCAGCACCGCCAGCACCCCCCCGGCCACGAACAGGATCATGGTCCAGGTGCCCAGGGTTTCATGGAGATCAAGCAAAGATTCTGCCACCCCGCGGGCTTCTGCCGCTTCCTCCTGACGTTCCCCACTGAAGTAGGCGATCACGGCCGCGATGGCGGCCAGGATCAGGACGGCCCTGAGTTCCAGGACCCGGTCAGGTTTTCGAAGGGTCCAGAGGGCGAGCAGGAGTGCCACAAAGGCAAAAGCGATGGGAAAGTGAACCACCATATTGTGGAGATGTGAGAGCATGTTTGTCTCCCTGTTTTCTCGTTTTAGAATTCGGGGTGTGCCGTTCCGGGTGTGGATGCAGGAAGGGTTGGCAGAGAAAGGGCTTCTCCCGGGATTTCCCCGGTCAGGCTCTCCAGGAATGCGGCGATGGCGTCAATTTCTTCGTCCTTGAGTTTTTTGTTGAGCTGTTTCTCGGCCATGATCTGGATGGCTTCCCGGAGATCCCAGACGTCGCCCGTGTGAAAGTAGGGCGCGGTCAGGGCCACATTACGAAGGGTCGGGACGCGGAAGACATGGCGGTCCTTTTCTTTTTTCGTGACCGCGAAACGGCCCAGATCTGCGCCGCGCTCAAATTTGGCGAACTTTTTGCCACCCACGTTCACACCTAAATAGCAGCTCACGCATCCTTTGGAGATGAACAGCGAAAGGCCCTTCCGTTCTTTCTGATTCAGGGCTTCAACATCGCCCTTCAGAAAACGATCGAAGCGGGACGGTGTGAGAAGGGTACGCTCAAAGGCACCGATGGCTTTCCCGATATTGACCAGCGTGATCGGGTTATCTTCCTCAGGGAATGCCTTCGTGAAGAGGTCTACGTAGGTGGGGATGCTTTTGAGGCGTGCCACGACCAGGGATTCCGTCGCCGCCATTTCAATGGGGTTTTCGATGGGTTTGGTGGCCTGATCTTCCACGTCCGGGGACCGTCCATCCCAGAACTGTGTGGCGTTCAGTGCAGCGTTGTACACTGTGGGGGCATTTCTGGGGCCAGCAGTCCAGCGGTGTCCCAGGGAGGTGGGAAGACCGTCCACACCTCCCATGGCCAGGTTGTGGCAGGAATTGCAGCTGATGAACCCGCTTTTGCTGAGCCGTGGGTCGTGATACAGCATTTTCCCAAGGAGGATTTTCTCGGGTGTGAGCGGATTGTCTGACTTTGCAGGAGGAGTATCCGGGAGTGGTTGAAAGAACGCTTTGGCCTGATTCAGGAGGGCTCGGGCATTCTGTGCGGAGAGCGGCGTTAAAGTTCCCACGAGGAGCATGATTGAGAGAAGGATGTTGCGTCGGATACGTTGCATGGTTGACCTCCTTGTTTCTTCCATGACGTCTCCTTTTTCGTTTCAGCAAGCCTGTCTCCCGGGGAGGCCCAACGG
>JALUJC010000143.1 GCA_027053375.1 Caldifarciminota bacterium | reverse complement strand
GGTATCAAAGGCCGTGAGGGGACCCACCACAGGAGACCATGCAGCTGCCATGGCCACCATGAAGGTGGTCAGCACCTTGCTGGCACCCAGGGTGAGAAAATCCTGGCTGTCCATGCTGCCCCCGTTCTCCGCGAGCACCTGCTCAATCAAATCCACCTGACCGTTGCCGTCCAGGTCGGCCTGGAAGGGCAGCAGGGTCACCACGCCTCCCATGCTGGCCACCGCACGGTAGTGATCAGGATGGCGGGCAATCAGCCGGGTGGCACCGTAACCTCCCATAGAGTGGCCGGCAATCACCCAGTTGGTATCCGAAACATGGTAGTTCTGAAGAATGTAGGTCCGTACCGTACTGTCGATATAGGTCTCATAATTTCCTGAGGGGATCACCTGCCCGGAGGCACAGTCTGTATACCAGCTCCCGCCGAAAGCGTTGTAGGCCGTGGGCATCACAATCACAAAAGGACGAATCTGGCCGGTGTTGATCAGGTAATCCGCGATGTCCTGGACGCGTTCAATGCCCGTCCACATGTCCGCGCGTGCCCCGAAACCGTGAAGGAGGTACAGCACCGGGTACACCTCCCCCGTGTCACTGTATCCCGGGGGAAGATAGACATCCACGCGGTAATCTTTCAAAGTATCGCTGACAACCTGAGAAGGCACGTTGTTGGGGTCCTGGATGGTCAGAGAGACCACCGTCCCCTGCTGGGTCAGAGCGGGGGCCTCCACCTCCTTCCCGCTCCGGCAGGAAGAAAGAACCAACCCCAGACCCAGCAGCATCCACACAGGGAAAGCGTGAACTTTTTTGCGCATGTTCATGGTTGTCCTCCTCACAGCCCATAACGGAGACCCACGGTCCAGGCATTCACCGTGAGTTCATACACGCCGGGCATGTTGTCCGTTGTCCCGTCACCGTTGACATCCTGAAGGCCGTTATGGGTGGTGGAGCCGGAGAGAACCCGCTCATAATGCAGATCAAGCGCCATTGCCGGGCTGAAAACATAGCTGAGTCCAAGGTTGAGGGAGGTTTTGGTGTTATGATCCGGAATCAGCGGGGTCAGGGTTCCAGAGGAGATGGGGGTGGGATCATAGTACAGGCCCATGCGCACCATCAGGGCAGGGTTTACCTGGTACTCAAACCCCACACTGTGGCGCAGGGTGTTTTTCCAGTTCATGGCAAGGGTGGTGGAATCCAGCGGCTCGCCCAGCGGGTCATTTCCCTGCATGTGAAGCACCAGCTCCTTCATCCTGGACCAGGCAGTATAGGAAAGATCATAGGCCAGTCTGAGCTGTGGGGTGACCTGATAGGCGACACCGAACCCCACCATCCAGGGCAGCGGAAGTTTCACTGAACCGGTAGCCGTAGAACGGAGCACGTTCCCAAGGAACAGGTCGGCTTTCGCTGAATCTTCGGCGGTTTGCGCCTGGGCCAGCAGCGCATCCCGGAGAGTGGGATTGTTGGGGGTGTAGAGGGCGAGATCCACGTTCCCATCCAGGGTGGGATCCGTGTAGTACTGGAAAGAAAGCCCCACGCTCAGGCGATCCATCCCGGTATAGCTGATGCCTCCTGCGGCATATCCGTGGACGCCGGATCCGGAGAGCTGCTCATCCACAAAGAAGTGACTGTACTGCACCGGAAGACGTGGATCGGACAGCACGGCCACGGGCTGGCGCAGCTCCACACTGGTATAGGCCACACCAAAGGCAAGACCCACCTGGAAGTCCTCAAAATTCCGGGCAACACCCAGCGCACCCACCAGTGTACTGATTTTGCTCTGCCAGTCATACACAGGATAGGGCTCATTGCTTTCATAGCCCAGCGGCAGATCAAACAAATCGTATTTCCCCCCCAGACCAAAGGGGACGAAAAATCCGGCACCCAGGTTCCATCCCCGTGACCATCCCGGCGTCAGGGTCAGTCCAAAGGATGGGACGGGGGTGTATTCCTCCTTGTTGCGAACGGCATACCGCAGGGAATATCCACCATCGTAGTAGTAGAGACCGGTTCGGGGTTCGTACCGAATATCGGGACCAAGAACCGTCACCACACCGCCGAACTGCCCGGAGGGAGCCAGCGCCAGTCGAGCGGGATTCCAGTAGACCGCGGACCAGTCCGTCACCACGGCCCGCGCAGCACCCCCCATGCCCAGTGCGCGTGTGCCCACGCCGGACAGGGCGAACCCACCGGCGTGAAGGGCAAAGGGGATGGCCAGAAATACACCCAGCCATCGTCTCATACAGACCTCCTTGTTGGGATCTGCTACAGGCTCATGCTTCCTGGTTTCCAATCCGGCTGACCCACCAGCCCAGGAACAGGCTGATCAGGAAAGCCGGAAAGAGTTCATACACATAAGAAGACCAGCCCAGCACCCCCTTCCACAGCACCGTGACGACGGGACCCACAATGAGGGACGTGAGGGCACCCCGGGCGTTGAAAGACCGATCATACAGCGAAAGGATCACAATGGGCGAGAAGGCCGCACCCAGTGCACTCCAGGCATAAAGCACGAATCCGTAAATAAACCGCGCCTTGGTGAGCGCGAGCAGAAGGGCGATCAAAGAAAGAACCGCCACCACCACACGGGTGGTCACCACCAGCCGGCGCGGATCCGGACGTTTTCCTCGAAATGCCAGGTACAGGTCGTTGATCAGGGTGGTGGAGGCATAAATCAATTGAGAATCCGCGGTGGACATGATGGCGGCCGTCACAGCTGCCAGCACCACGCCAGCCAGAACAGGATGCAGGAAGGTCGCCGTAAAGACCGCCAGTGCCTTCTCGGGGTCCTGAGGATGCATCATGGCACCGTGTTCCACAAGCACGCGTGCAAGCAAACCGATGGTCACCGCACCAAAGTACGCAAAGACGGACCACGTGGTGGCAATGAACGCCGCCTGTCTTGCGGTCTTCGTGTCTTTCACGGTGAAATAGCGAATGACCACATGAGGCATCCCGGGATACCCAAAGGCGATCCCCAGGGCTTCTGCCAGCAGTGCACCCAGGGCAAACAGCGAGAAAGCCTGGGGTCCCCACAGCTGTGTCAGATGCAGGTGATGAAGGGTTCGCCACACCTCCGCCGGGCCTCCCGCCTTCACCAGTCCCCACACCGGGAACAGCGCAAGCACAGCCACCATCAACATCCCCTGTAACAGATCGGTATAGGACACCGCCGCATATCCCCCCATCAGCACATACAGGGCAATGATCACCCCACCCACCCAGACGCCGGTGGTGTAGCTGGTCAGGTGCATGCCGGAAAGTTGTTTACCCGACCCAGTAAACTGTGCCACCACATAGGCCGTCATAAACACCACGATCAACAGGGTGGAAAGCACGCGGATCCATCGACCACGATCTCCCAGTTTGTCCACAATATAGTCGGTGAGCGTCAGGCTTCCCAGACGATCCCCGTCACGTTTAAGCGGGAGCATAATGAACCGTGCGTTGAACCAGTAACCCACCAGACCCCCCAGGGCGATCCAGTAGGCGGCAAACCCCTTGGTGAAACCCATCCCGGAAAGCCCCAGAATCAACCAGGCGCTTTCTGCGCTTGCGGCAGAAGACACGGCCGTCACCCAGGCCCCCAGGCGTTTCCCCGCAGCCACATAATCCTCGTAGTTCTTCCCAAAGCGGAGTTCCCCATACACACCGATTGCCAGAAGCAACACCAGATAGACGGCGAAAGTGACCCAGACGGCGCCCGTATGGTATCCCTGGGGCTGGGCATGCAACCATCCTGGAAGTACCAGCCAGAGCAGAACCCCCCACCGCTTCATGACGCGTCCTCCCGATAGAACCGCCAGATATCCA
>JALUJC010000142.1 GCA_027053375.1 Caldifarciminota bacterium | reverse complement strand
CCTGCACCCAGAAAAGCCCGGAGTTTGAGCCACAGCAGCGAAGGATCTCCCCAGTCCGTGTGGCCAACGATTTCCCTGGCTCTCTGGCTCTGTCTGGGCAATCGGATCTCTACAGGACGCTCCTGATTTGGAGCAGCGACTTTGATCTGTCCTGAGAGCGCTTTATAGTGTCTCAGGATTCTTCGGAGCCGCGCAGGATGGAGATACTGCTGGTAAAACCTTATCCATTCCTGCATGACATTGAACAAACGCGGGTCTTCCTCCCGGAACTGGGATGTCGCGAAGATCAGCGATTCTGGATCGATTAACCACATCCAGGAGATCTCCTCATGGGTCCATACCGCAATTCCCAGTTTTTCCCACTGTTTCCAGAGGAGTGAAGCAAAAACCTCTGGAAACTGCTTTTTAAAGCTGGTGAACAAGGTCTCCATAACCGTGTTTCCTCAGAAAATCCTTCAACATGGCCCGAAACGCTGGAGACACATCCTGAGTAAGCACCCAGCGGCTGGCACGAAGGAGTTCCTCTGCTGTGGGTTCCAGCGCCAACAGATCCTTTACGTGATAGTCATCACGATCCACGGCCGCAAAAAGCTTGAAATGGATCAGGTCCTCGCGGCCAGCAAAATAAAGCACGAGGCAGGGACCGTATTCTCTCCGGATTAGCCGATGCAGAAATCCCTGCGGGAGTCCCAGATCCAGCTGAGACGCAGGACCCAGGTTCAGCCAGTTCTCTGGAAGCCCGAAATCCTGTGCAACCTTATGGATGGCCTTTTCCAGAAATGCGGGGAAGTGTGAAATCTTCCGTATTTCCAACCGTCCATGGTGATCGATCGCTTCTCCCAGGACATCCACATCTTTGGTGGCCTGTCTCACAAATCGCCCCAGAACCGCGAGGGCTGTCCCCCCAATAATGGCCAGAGATACTCTGGACCCCCCTTGTTCACAAATCTGGCGATCTAAGGCCGTGAAGATTTCCTCCATCCGCTTCGGTGCAAGCATCGTTAAGTGTCCATTGTACTTATTTTGAGTGTATTATACACTTATCGTAGCCTTGCGTCAAGCCAGAGTGGTTCTGAACGCGGCCATGCGCTCGGTCCACTCCCGTTGAGGAGGCATGGCCCGGATCTGTCAAATAATTTCTTCTCTGGTGGCACCCTTCAGGACCCGGAAAGCTCATAGCCCAGTTCCTCCAGAAATCCCCGGATTTTCTCATCCAGTTCCCTTTTCTCCCTGCGGATCTGCGCCAGGGCGCGCCATTCCGCCGGAATGTCCACCGGTTCTTCCTCTTCCACCGGATACACATAGAGCGTGACGTTCAGGTTCCAGTCGTTTTCCTCAATTTCCTTCAGCGACACCACCCGGGCGAAGCCCTCCTCCTCAGCAAAAGCGTGATAGGCCTGCACGATCTTCCGGATGTGCGCCTCTCCCAGGCGGTTGAGTTTCCGGACCGTGGGATGGGGCTCATATTCCCGGGAAGCGTTGATGAACAGCACCTTTCCCTTCCGCTCCGGCGGTTTCTGCATCCGGAACACCAGAATGGCACCGGGGGCGCCGGTGTTGTAGAAGAGCTTTTCCGGCAGAAGCAACACCGCCTCCAGAAGGTCATCCTCCAGCACAGCCCGGCGGATCTTTTTCTCCCGCCCACTCCGGAAGAGGGCACCGTTGTCAATCACCACCGCGATCCGCCCCGCTTCGGGGTCCCCCGAGGCCAGCATGTGCTGGATCCACAGCCAGTCCGCCGACTGACGGGTGGTGAACCCATACCGGAACCGTTCCCGCCAGAACGACCCCCGTTTGACCGCCTGCTCGTCGTAGCCGTCCTGGTTCCAGGGGGGATTGGACAGGATCACCTGGAAACGCATCAGCCGGTCCCCCTCCACGAACTTGGGATAAAGCAGCGTGTCCCCCTGCCGCAGATCGCCGTTCCGGATGTCGTGGATATAGAGGTTCATCCGGGCCAGCGCCAGGGTTTTGAAATTCTGCTCCTGCCCGAACAGAAACAGCCGGTCCGCGGCATCCCGACCCTCCCGGGCTTCCAGTTCCTGATAGGCCAGAATGAGCATGCCCCCCGAACCGCAGGCGGGGTCATACACCCGCTCCCCCGGCCGGGGATCCAGCATCCGGACCATCAGACGGATCACCTCCCGGGGGGTGTAAACCTCCCCCTCCTTGGCCTTCTGGGGGGCGAAATACCGCAGAATCCACTCATAGGCATCCCCCAGAAGGTCGGGAGAGACATCGTCCAGCGAATAGGCGCTGAACAGTTCAAAGAGCTGCCGGAGAATCTCGGCGTTCTCCTGGCTCTGGGTGAACTGCAGGAAATCCACATTCTCAAACACCGAACGGAGTTCCGGATTGCGCTCTCCGATGATGCGAAAAGCCCGGGAAAGATTTTCGGGCAGATGCGCGGGATCCTCCCGCAACCGGTCCCACAGATACTCCTCCGGGATCACAAAGTCGTGATAGGCTTCGTCTTTCGCCTCTTCGGCGGCCTCATAGGGGGTGAACCCCTCCCGCACCGCCTCCTCATAGGCCTCCCGATATTCCCGCTTCCACCGATCCGAAATCCGCTTGTAAAAGAGAAGCACCAGGATGAAGGTGTAGTCCACCCGGGTGCGGATCAGGTCGGCCGCCTGTTTGAGCAGACCCTCCAGCTCCGCCCGGGAAAGGGAGCGCCGGGCCGTGCGGACCAGATAGGTCTGCAGGGGCTCATGGGGGAGAACCAGCCGGTAGATGCGCCGCCTCCGATCCTCCGGATCGGGCCTGACCTCCAGCCACCCCCGCCTCCGGAGCTCCGACAGCACGGCCATGGTCTGATCCTCGGGCAGTTCCCGTTCGGCTTCCAGCACCCGGGCCGCCTCAGGAAACCGGAAGGAGCGTTCCTGAAAGGCTTCCAGGAGCGCGTTGTACGCCTTTTCAAGCCAGGGCGGGAGTTGTTCCGGAAGTTCTTTTGGCGTTGCCATCCAGACCTCCTGATTGATTATATAAGCAGATAGATTATACACTTAGGTAAATGGCCTGTCAAGGGTTGCTTGCTCCTGTGAAAATCTTTCCGATGGGTCCGGTCTTTTTCTGCAGGGAAGGAGAGGGTCCGGTTTTATGGGCGTCGGTGGTCCCTGAAAGTTTCCGGGTGGTTCTGTATGCTTCCGACATGACGAAGGAATGGAAGGTTTTTGTGGAGCGGTTGCGGCCGGAAGCAGTGATCCCGCGGATGGCCCATGTGGGCGAAGATCTGGCTTTTGACGTGTTTGCCCCTCGTGTCTCTCCGGACCTGCTGGACGAGGTGGTGGCGTTTCGGGTATTTCCGCACGGGGTACGGTTTCGTATCCATACGGGACTGCGCCTGTTCCTTCCTCGGGGGGTGGGTGCCCTGGTGGAAAGCCGATCGGGGGTGGCCTGGGATGGCGTGGATGCCGTGGCGGGCCGGATTGATCCGGGCTATCGGGGACCCCTCTGGGTCATGCTCCACAGCGCAGGAACCCTGGAAGAAACCCGGCACTGGCTGGAAGCGCGGATTTTGTCCGGAAAGGCCATCGCCCAGCTCCGTTTTGTCCGGGTGCTGGATGTTCAGGTGGTGGAGGGGAAGCCGGCAGAGGACTGGGCCCGGAAGCGCGGGGAGGGCGGGTTTGGTTCCACCGACAGACGGAACGAAGGTTCGTCTTTATAATTCCCGTCACGCGCGCCCGTAGCTCAACTGGATAGAGCGGCGGACTTCGAATCCGTAGGCTGGGGGTTCGAGTCCCTCCGGGCGCGCTTTTTTTCTGCCTAAATCAGCATGCTGTCCAGCCGTTCCAGAACAAGGTCCAC
>JALUJC010000141.1 GCA_027053375.1 Caldifarciminota bacterium | reverse complement strand
GAGGAGACCGGCTACATCTTCCTTTTTCCTTCCACCGTACGGGCAGACTTTCTGTGGATCTGTATGACGCGATGGGCCGTCATGTGGCACAGCTCTTCAAAGGACAGGCGATACAGGGCAAGCAGCAGCTCTCTTTCCAGTTGCCTGCAGTCCATGCGGGAATCTATCACCTTCGCATTCAGCACCATGGGACAACCCGGTGGGTCAGGGTGTTCCTTCTGCCATGAGGAGATCAGTGAAGGAAACACCTCACGGTACAGCCCCCACCTGAAAATGCAATCCTTGCGGGGGCGGATTCACCCGCCCCCGCAAGGATTGCGAAATGTTCATCAACCTACACAGACTCTCACTCCCCCTCCAGCACCTCCCTCAATTTCTTTTTAGAGCTGGAGAATTCAAAGGCGTCGTAGAGTTCGTGGAGGTTTTCCCGGTCCACAATCCTGGGAGCCAGGATCTTTGCGGCTTTGAGACGGTCCTCCTCAAAAGAGAATTTCTCCAGGATCCTTCGTGCCTGGTGGGCTGTAAAGGTGTTATGTGCCGCCGCCGTTTCAAGAATCTCCAGCTGATCATCTGCAAAGGATGCATCCTCCAGCTGCGCCAGGAGTTTGTGGAAGGCCTCCGGGGCCATCCCCTCATGAATTCCTGGAATGTTCTCATCCCCGGGGACGATCACAATGGGCACCCGCACATCTTCCGGAAGAAGGGTGAGCAGGCCCCGGATCTCCCGGATCAGCTGAAGCGCACGACGACGGGAACGGGGGGTGGGTTCCTCCAGCAGATCCTCCAGACGATTCAGGCGATTACGGATTTCCCGCACGATCCACCGTGTGGGCACCCGATCGGAAGGTGAACCTTCCACCGTGATCTCCACAGCCCCGGAAGGGGTCTGGACACGCACATGCTGGGCATGAAGTGGAAACACCACCAGCAGCAGGATCAACCACCGTGCCAGCCTCATCTTTGACCTCCTTTCCTCCAATAAATTGTTTGCATAAGAGATGATATCCTGACCAATTCCACGGGTCCGCTTTGCTGGCAGACCCCGGGGCTCAGTCCGTCTGGTCCCAGAACCAGAGCAAGAGTTTGCCGTCCCTGTCCCGCACAGGGACCCACAGTGTATCCTTGTCAATATTGCCATACAGAAACGGTGCGGGACCATAGGGCGTCCCGATCCGGGTCACCCGGAGAAAATTCCCTTTCCTGCCTTCCGGGAACAGCATCACGGCTTCCCGTGGAAGAGAATACACCGTGGCATCCCACCGTGGAGCAAGATAGGTCTTCCGGTTCTGATGAAAAAATCCGGGCACCACATAAACCTCATGCGCAAGATATGTGGAATCCACACCCAGCCGATCCAGCCAGATCACATCATTCACCTTTCTGGGTGAGGTGTCCTCGGGTTCAGGTTCAGGAATTCGGGTCCACACCCGCTGGTCCCTTTCCACATCCACCACGATCCTCGTATAGCCTTCCAGGGTATCCGTAACGATCACGCGGAGAATTGTATAATCACGGCAGACATCGTCCAGACCATATGCAAACACCGTGACGGTTCGTATTTCTCTTAATGGAAAATCTCCTGCTTTCTTCCACAGGGCGCCTTCACGCCGAAACACAGGTACACGGTTGTCCTGAGAAAAACAGTCATACATCCACACGCCGATGGCGTCTCGCAGCACGGAAGGAGCGACCCGATCAGGTGGAACCATGACTTCTTCCCCGGGTAGATCCGCAGTTAAAGGCAGGGCAAGGCAGATCCACAGGATGACTTTACCCTTCATATTCCCCTCCTATGGTTCCGGAGCACGCGCCAGGTGTTCCTCCCAGGAGATCCCCAGTGCGGACAACACCACGGTGGCGTACCCACCCGGTGGAAGTTCAAAGGTGAGCCAGGAACCCACATACTTCACATGACGGATGGGCAGCACAAAGGGACGCCGGGTGCCCCGGACAGGCCAGCGCCTGAGATCCGCTTCCCGCCAGCCTTCCTGCGCCAGCACTTCCCGTTCCAGCGCGCCAGGATGGCCGGTGGCAAGCGTCAGCCGGGATCCCGGGAGCATTCCCGCCGGTGAGGCTTCTCCCGGAAGGTCCTCCGCGGACACAGGGCGAAACCACCCCCGATCGCCCATCCGTACGAAATCACCGGGGAGTGCACGGTCCCATGTTCCCTCCTGGACACGCCGTTCAAGAAGCAACTGGAAAAGCCAGGCCTGGTACGCGGAGACCCAGAACCGTTCCACACGACGGCGCGGACGTTTTCCTCCCCGGATCCATGCCCGCCCTCGTTCCACAGCATCTCCACGGAACCGCTGTGGACCATACCGGTTGGGAATTCGACCTTTCCGAAGCGTCTGAAGATGGGTCGCCGTGAGGCCCGGGAGATACAGGGAGAATCGGTTTCCTCGCAATTTTCCCACCCGGAGCTTGTGCCGATGAAAACGCATCTCCAGCACCTTTATCCCGTCTCCATGGATCGCCTGCTGTATCGCATCGGGGGAGACCCCCTGCAGGGAAATCCACTGCCGAACGGTGGCGTGTGTATCCTTTAACCCCGCATACCCCACCTGGACTTCCCGCAGTCCCAGCGCCTCACGCAGATAGCGCAGGACCCGGCGTGTTCCCCATCCCGCATGCTCCAGCCAGACATACAGGTGTTCTCCTTCTCCAGAAGGGGAAAAAAGGGGAATCTCCTCCACAACAAAGGTGTGGGGAGCCTTGAGAAAAACCGGTTCGTTCACGGTTCTTCGCGGGTTTCTTCGTGCTGTTCCCAGCGCTGGATCAGATAGGCCTTCTCTCGCTCAAAGACCTCCGCCTGCTGCTCATAGTAGGCCTCCACCTCCTCATCGGGAACGCTTTCCAGTTCCTGCACCAGGGAGGCCACACGGGCATGATAGAGGGGAAGCATCAGATCCACCAGTTTGACCCGCTGACGGGGTGTTCGGTGATAGTACACCGCGAAATCATACACAATGCGCGCCCACACATCTTCAGGAAGCAAAAACGCTTTTCTTCGGGTCCGTCGGCTGGCCAGGGTTTTCAGCACCCGGAAATTGTCCGGTGTGGTGATGCGCTCCCAGACGGGACCAAAGTTCTGAAACCCCAGGCGGAAATATTCAATCAACGCATCCACGTCAATATGAAAAGGCTCCACCCGCCCTTCAATGGGATACATGGAACGAATGGGCACCTCTTCACTGCCGTTGATGCTTTTCCATGTTTTTTCGTAGTGCTCCATGGTGGTGAACAGGGTTCCCACCACCTGACGAAACATGGGGCCAAGATGCTCCGCGGGATCCTTGACGTTGTGGATCTTCACCCCGAGCTGCGCCTGAATGATACGAAATCCCTTGACGATCGCGTTGATGGTAAGCCACACGTCAATCCCGAACCGGGCCACATCGGTTTCCCAGACCTCTTCCTCCAGATAGGCACGCACCAGTGGGCGGGAAAAGGCGAAATCCCCACCGATGGGCTGACGCACGCGCTTCCCGTACAGAGAACGCACCAGGTTGTAGGCAATGGTGTTGGTGATGGTGCCATCATACTTGTAGCGGAGATAATAAGGTGCCACAAAATCAAAGCCCTCCTCAATCACCGGCTCCACCAGATTGGGAATCCACTCCGGGCGGATGGACCGCAGATCCGAGTCCAGCAGCACCACCGCCCGCGCCCTGAGATATTTGGCGGCTTCAAAAATGGCGCGCACGGCAGAACCTTTCCCCGGGTATCCGCGGTAAATGGTAACAATCTTTTCCACCTGGTAGGTTGAGATGTCCACCGACCGGGCCACCTCCCGGGTGTCGTCCACCGATCCCCCATCGGAGACAAAGATCAGGCTGTGGAGCCTCGGATAGTAGCGATACAGGCCCTCCGCAGCCATCTCCATCACATGGGCTATGGTCCCCTGGGTGTTGTAACTGGGGATCCCGATCAGCAGATCCGTCTCCCCGATGTGCTCCATCCTTCGCCGCACCTCATCGCGCAGTGCTGTGGAAAAACGCAACGCCTCCATCTTTATCCCTCAAATCTTCAGGAGATCACGGATCGCCCGTGCCCATCCTTCCGGACCGGACGCCGGGGCCACGATCCAGTCTCCTCGATCCAGTTCCGGGTGGGGCCCCGCCGGCCCGGGGATCACCACCGCGTGGTCTGTCGTCTCCAGCAACTCTATGTCATTCGGGCTGTTGCCAAGCCCAATGGTTCTCCATGTGGTTTCTGGATCGCGTTCACGAAGCAACATCATCAAAAACCGGATGGCCGCACCTTTCCCGGCCCGGATCCCGATCAGATGACCAAATCGATCACCCACCAGGACTCTGAATCCCCGGTTTTCTGCTGCACGGCGAAGCAAATCCAGATGAGGAGAAGGGGGCACCAGGAACACCTCCGAGAATTCACGCGCCCGGGCATGCTGAATGGAAGCCCCCTGCAGACCGGTTAAACGCGCCACCTCCTCATCGCTGAGCTCGGGCAGGGACACCAGGGGAATCTGAAGTTCCTCCCGCAAAGAAATCAGGGCCCGGTGGGCCTCCTCGTACGTGCTCCCCAGACGGACGATCCGGAACCGATCCCGCACCTCTCCCCGTGTTGCCGGCGTCCAGGGATCACCCGGCGGGAAAACGATGGCACTCCCATTTTCCACGATAAAGGGTCCCCGGAAAGGAAGCTGCGTCTGCTGAAGATGCAGAACTTCCTTCCGGGTCTTACTGGTGACCGGGACCACCGGGATTTCCCTTTTCGCCAGTTCATGCAATACCTCAAGGGCAGGATCCGCGCGGTAGGTTTCGTGATCCAGCAGGGTACCGTCCAGATCGGTGAATACCACAGTCCGATGGTCGGCCATGTTGACCCTCAGCGAGCCTCTTCCATGGCTTCCATGAGTTCCTGCATGACCCCCTCCTGGGCCACCTCCACACGCCGCCAGTTGGGAATCAGCGGGGATCCGAAGGGATAGCGGTGGAAATCCTCAAAAGCCTGGTTCAGTGCCTGCGCGAACACCTCCACCGCGGTGAGTTCCTGGTGAAGGTCATAGCGCAGATCGTTCATGCGGGCCATGGCTTCGTAAACCCCCACCACGTCCCGGGCATGGTTCATGTAGGTGAGTTTCAGGGTGTGGAAAAACTCCCGGGACAGCACCAGTCCCAGGGCCGAGAGGTGGGTAAAGAACGTGCGCGCAATGTCCGCCACCATCTTGAGCAACCCTTCCCGCGTGCCCGATCCCAGTTTCTGGTGCTTGTGATCATAACGCCGGGTCACCTCCACCTGGCAGATACGGGGGACGGTCACCAGGTGATAGATCTCCGCCAGAATCCCCACTTCAATCCCCCAGTCCGAGGGGAATCGGATCTCGCGAGCAATATCGGCAAAGGTGGCAAACTCCCCGGAGAGCGGATAGCGAAAATCCGCCATATACTCAAGAAAATCCAGATTTCCGAGAATTTCCCGCAGGGATCGGAGGAAGGGAAAATAAAACAACCGCACCACACGTCCGAAAAGTCGATCACTGTACCGGGCATAAAACCCTTTGGCGAACTGGTACCGCAGGTTGACCACGGGATAGAGAAGGTGGATCAGGAATCCCCGATCATAGGTCACGATGTCAGCATCGTGAAAGGCCAGCACGGTCACTTCCCCTTTGGCCAGAACATAGCCCAGTGCCGTCCATACGGCGCGCCCCTTGCCCCGCGGTCCCAGAGGAAGCATGGCCTCAATCTTCTGAACAATGGCCTGGACACGCGGGTTGTCATTCCAGAGTAGCACCCCCTTTTCTCCCAGGGGGGCCACAATTTCTCTCGCACGACGAAACTCCTCCTCTCCCGCCTTATCCAGGCTGATATAGACCCGATGGATAAATTCCATGCGGACCAGTTCGTCAATAATACGTTTCATGGGTGGGGCAGCAAGATCGGAATAGAGGGCCGGGATGATCACCCCCACGGGCATCTTCCGGGTCGCCCGGAGCAGGCTGCGTTCCAGACGCTCCCGGGCTTCTTCCCGCAGGATGGGAAAGGTGGGCACCCGGTTCTGGAAAATATCCGGCATGCCTTTATTATACGGGGGACCGGGCGAACCACTGACGCTACAAAGCGAACCTATACCACACCGGAGGAAAACACGCCGTACTGGGGATGCTGAAGGAAAAAGGGCTGAAGATGTTCGGGGGTGTGGGAAAGCACGAAGTTATAAATTTTCTTTGCTTTCCAGAGCAAACGGGGTTTCAAACGGGGTTCTTTCTCCATCATCCACATCAGAATCTCCAGCCACTCCGCCCAGGGAAGATGGGTGGGAAGCATCGCCAGCACCACTTCTCCGGGCATATCTTCCAGCCCCCACCGCCATTCAAAGAGGTGTTTTCGGTAGGGATCCCACCGGGACCAGACCAGCCGGGCAACCGCAATACCCGCACGCTTTCCCTGTTCCATCAGAAAATGTGCATAGTCGTCCAGAAGAACGGCCCGGTTTTCTTTTGAGCCCAGCTGCCATGCCAGACGACTGGCCTCCCGCAAAGCGTGGTCCTGGGTTTCCACATCCCCCCGCAACGAGGCAAGGTACGCCCGAAGCCAGTGTGAATACAACCACCCGTCTGGATGGGGGAATGAGTTCAGCAGATTGTTCTGCTGTTCCAGGTAGGCTTCGGCCATCTCAAGGGCACCCACCTCCGCATGAATCTGCGCCAGGAAATAGAGCGCTCCCACCATGGCTTCCACATCATCCACACGGCGGGCACTCTCCAGCGCGCGTTCCTGATAGCGCAGGGCGTCGGCAATATACCCCCGCTCTGCCAGGTAAATCAGCATTCTGGACGCCCGGCGGACATGGTCACTCAGTTCATAACGTTCGGCCATATCCAGGACTTCACGGTATAACCGGTTTCTTTTTTTCAACTGTAAATACGGGAGTGTGTTGGCCCGGAGCATCAGGAGTTCCACCTGATCCCACGGATCATTTGACACAGGGATAAGAGAGAGTTTTTCCCAGAGTTCATCCACCCTTTCCTGGTCTCCAAGAATATGCAAAATTTTCACCATTTCCATATACTTTCTTCGCTGCGTTTCAGCTTCGCCATCCGGAATCCGGGAAAGGACGTCCAGTGCGCCGGGATAGTCACCCTCACGGCGGCGAATTTCTGCCTCCAGGAAGTGGTAATCGGTAAGATCCCCTGTACGAGGTTTCCGCTTTTCCATCATCGCCAGGGCGATCCCGTGTTCGCCGGTCCGGAGATGCGCACGGATTCTGTAATTCCAGATCTTCTCCAGTGCCTCGCTGGAGAATCGTTCTTCCATACCCTCAAAGAAGGAAAGAAAATGCAGGATCTGCCTCCAGGCGCCTTTTCGCGTATGGGATTCCAGAACCTTCAGGACAAAGGTTTCCGCCAGGGAATCCCTGGAAGCAAACCACGCCAGACGCGCCAGGATCTGGTTTCTGGACAACCCGGGTAACGTTTCCTCTGTTTTCAGAAAAACCTCCAGAAGGGCATGAGCCAGGTGGCGCCTGCGATCAGAAGGTACACTGGAAAAAACCGTTTCATAGATGAGCGTATGGCGAAAAGAATAGGCGTTCCATGCTCCCGGGCGAACATCCGGTTCTTCCAGCACCATGCGGTGCTGAAGAAGGGGACGCAGATGGTGCAGAAAAAGATCCTTTGAGATCCCCAGGGCCCGGTAGACGGGGACATCAAAGAAAAAGGGCCCAACAAGGGAGGCACATTCAAGCAGTTCCTGACTTCGTTCAGGGAATTGCGAAATCCGCGAACGCAGTACCTCTTCCACGCGCCCGGGAATGGCCGGGGCTGAATCGGACATAGAAGCCGGGATGCTGGATACCATTTCCTCAATGAATAGGGGAATGCCGCCCGTCCGGGAAACGATCTCCTGAACCACTGACTTTCCCTGCAATTCCGGGTTCAACATTTCCACGAAAAGTCGTGTTTCTTTCTCCGTAAATGGAAACAGGCGAAGCACACGGGAAGGAATTTCTCTTTCCATTTTCAGAAGCGTATCCGCCCATACCGATCCTCCTGGATGGGGGGGACGCGCACTGATGATCAGCATCACGGGGATATGTTCCAGATAAAGCTGCCGGAGCACATCAAACGTTCCGGCATCCGCCCAGTGCGCATCATCCAGCACAATGATCTGCACCTGAGGGATGAGTGCTCTAAATTGCTGAATCAGCGCACGACGAAGAACGTCCTGGTCCATGCGATAATACGCGTTGATGTCGTGGGCCCCCCCGACCAGCTCAGGATAGGGAAGGAGAAGGCGTGTGGCATGGGTTTCCTGGGAGTGCGTCTCCCGGTTGCTCCACGCATAAAGCAGGGGGCCGTATGGAGGCATCCCGAAGGGGAGCGCACGCGCCACCAGCACCCTGTCACGGGGAATGGTGGAGAGAAACTCCGCAAGCAGCCGGGTTTTCCCGATCCCCGCCTCGCCCTGAATACGGATCAGCAGCGGTTCAGGTTTCCGCTGAAACCGGCTCCAGGCCTCCTGAAGCAATCCGATCTCCACTTCACGACCCACAAAAACGTTTACTTCCCGATCCTGCTCCCATTCCTGGACCTCTTTGAGACCTTCCAGCCGATAGACATCCCGCTCGCCAAATCCTTTAAGGGGCAGGGACCCCCGGTAGGTCAGGTTGAAGGCCCGGGAAGCAAGCAGAAAAGTTTCCCGATCCATCAGGATCTCCCCAGCCCGGGCATGGTGCTCAAGGCGCGCCGCAAGATTCATGGGTTCTCCGAAAAAGCGGAGTTCATCCCCCGAAGCCACGAGCACCTTTCCTGTGGCCACACCTCCATGGATCTGTACATCCTCGCGAGATTGGGTACGCAAACGTTTCTTCAATTCCATACACGCGTGGAGTGCACGAACCGGAACCCCCTCCAGAACACGGGGATAACCGAACACACACAGCGCCCCATCCCCCAGTTTCTGATAAACGGTGCCTCCGGCCTCTTCCACCACTTCCTCCACGAGAGAAAAAAAGGTCTGCATCAGGGAAGCGATGTCTTCAGGAGGACGAGAGCGAACCAGCCGGGTATACCCCGAAAGATCGACATAGAGGATGGTGACGGTGTGATAGGTCCCGCGGAAAGGTTCAATCCGCTTCCCACAACCAGGGCAATAGCGTGCCCCTTCCGGCACCACCGCATTGCAATAGATACAGTGCACAACAACCTCCGTTGCGTCAGTATACCCCCTCCCATCCAATCTGTCAATAAACTGCTGGTTGTCTGTATTCCTGAACAACGACAGGGGATGACTCTGCCCCCAACACCGGTATGATCCTTCCCCATACGTGCACGACAGGATACCCGAATTTGACATACGCTCCCGAACCCCATAC
Source organism: Caldifarciminota bacterium (assembly GCA_027053375.1). Classification (GTDB taxonomy): domain Bacteria; phylum Hydrothermota; class Hydrothermia; order S141-80; family S141-80; genus JALUJC01. The sequence continues at coordinate 2,202 of JALUJC010000141.1, read as the reverse complement.
AATGTTGACCGAATCAGTCAGGTTTGCCCGATGGGGCGTTCCTCTCAATCCCGCAGGGGTGGATCCTTTCCTCTGTTCTGCACCTGCACAAGCACCAGGAGGTGCGTATGTGGTTTCGTCGTTCTTTCACCACCATCCTTGGTCTTCTTCTGATCTCCGGGGAAGGATCCGCTCAGGTTCTGACCCGCTGGCAGACCACCGTCTCGGGGATGGATTACACCGATGTGGCCCGGCATTCATCCGGAGCCCTCTTTTTCAGCCGAAGAAATGCAACGGGTAACGGATTTGTATCCCGGATAGATCCCGGTACAGGCGGAACCCTGTGGGTCACCAACCTCTTTACCCTGGGGGGATTCCCTGTACTTTCACCCGCACCCGAAGGGGTGCTGGTGGGGAACGGGTTCGTCTCCGGGAACAGCGTAAAGATTTTCCTGGTGGATACCACAGGTGCCCTTCTCCATTCTTCATACAAAAATGTGGATGCAAATGTTGAAAAGATCGTATACACACCGGGTATCGCAGTGGTTTCAGGGGCACGTTTCACCAGCATGTCCACCTATGATTTCTGGGTCATGGCCGACGACCTCACCACCGGCATCACCCTGTGGACCTATCAGGAAGCCGGCAGCGGGGCCTATGGGGCCCGCCAGCTGGCGGTGTTGCCCTCCGGGGATGTGGTGGCTGCAGGCGTATCCGGCAACGGAAACGTGGTGGTGGTTCGCCTCACCGCAGATTCAGGGAATGTGGTGTGGCGAACGGTCCTTTCCTCAGGAGCCTTTACCTCCAGCGCCTACAATGTTCCCGGTTTGGCAGTATTGCCTGGAGGAGATCTCCTTGTGACCGCCACAGTCGGGAACCAGGCGCTGGTATCCCGCCTGGATTCCACCGGTACGGTGGTGTGGAGTACCCTGTCCCCAGGGACTGCGCGCGGGCTTGCCGTACGGGACTCCATCCTCTACACCCTCCGGGGAAGCGGAGGGCATGTGCGGGTGGCCCGTCGTGACGGTGGTACGGGCACTGTTCTGTGGGAAATGAGCGTACCTCTGGATCTCACCGTCAACGACGCCGGCGTGGACAGCGCCGGGAACCTGCTGGCCGGAGGTCAGCTCCCCGCTGCACAGGGAGAAGCCCTGCTTTCCGTTACAAAAGAGGGTATCCTCCGGTACGGCGGACACCTCTTCAACGGTATACGGATCAACGGGATCACCTGGAGGGGGACCGATGTGATCATCGCCGGAAACGCCGCGCATCCCATCGCCGGTCGCTATGCCCTCGTTCCGTACCTTTCTTCTTCTGCCTTTTCATGGAATGACGGCAACGATGGCATCCCCAACAGCGAGGGAGATCCCCTCCCCGGAGACACCCTGTATCTCACCTACGGGCTTCAGGCACACGGGGACACCATGCAACCCTGGCTCCTGCTTCGTTGTGCTGGCTGTACGGAATTGACCTCCCCGGACAGTTTGCAAACGCTCCCCACGCTTGTGGAAGGCGACACTCTGACTGCCCGTTTTCTGGCCACCCTCGCACCGGGGGGATCCTCCCTGCATCTGCAGTTGTTGCAGGTGCTGGGGGGCGATACGCTCCTGATTGCGGACAGCACACTCCAGGTTGTCCCCGAATCCAGTCACACTGAACTTTACACCGTGCTGGATGAAGGGGATGTCCACCATCCGGAACGCCGGGTCTACAGCTGGATTGAAACCACGTCCACCAGCACGGTTCCGCTGGGCGATACCGCCGTACATCTGCCGCTTCCGGCACCCTTCGTGTACGCGGGCGTGGCCTACGATTCCGTGTGGGTGGGCATCAGTGGCTGGCTGATGTTTGGAGACACCCTGGTTCAGCTCGGAGGAGCATTCCCCGACTCCACCCTTCCCTGGAGCCACGGACTGGTTTATGTGGCACAGAAAGCCAGGCTTGACGCCACCCTGGATACGGTGCAGGCAGGCAGCCTCTGGACGATTATCTGGAACGGCGTGGGCACACGGGCGGAACTGACCCTGGACTATGGTCAACCCTCTCGTCCGGATGATGACGTTCTGTGGTTGCAGTACCATACCCTCACGGACTCCACAGTCAAGGTGGGTCTCCAGTTTCCTTATAATCTGGGTCTTTCAGGGATTATGCTCTGGAATGGAACCCCCTTCTCTGCCTCCTTCCCTCCTCCAGCCGCTCAACGTTCGTATACCCTCCTTCCGG
>JALUJC010000140.1 GCA_027053375.1 Caldifarciminota bacterium | reverse complement strand
CTCCTGCCGGCCGCCGTTTTTTATCCTTAAGAAGGGAAACCCGGGTGAATCAGAGCATGGAGGTCAGGATCTCTTTCATCCAGTGTGCATTCTGAGGCGCGTAACCTTCTGCATCATTGTTGAAGTACAGATAAATCTTCCCTGGATTCTGCGAAAGAATCCGCTCCGCCCACGCCCTGAGTTCTTCCCGGTCGTAAGAAGAGCGATACCATTGCTTCTTTCCATGGAATCTCACATATACCACACCGCGGATGGCCCGGACCGTCTCAGGAAGCCGGGGGGCACTCACAGAGACGAACCCCACCCGGTACCGTTCCAGCATTTCAAACACCTCCGGATCCCACCAGCTGCGATGGCGGAACTCAAGGACATTCAGAAAACGACGGTTCAGTTGTTTGAGGATGTTCTGAAGGGTGTCTGGATGGTAATGGAGACCAGGTGGAAGCTGGACCAGAACAGGGCCCAGGTGGGGGCGGAGCGCCTGGATCCGCTGGTAAAAGGTCCGCAGCAGGGCCTGCGTGTCATGAAAGCGTTTCTGGTGGGTAATTTCGCGGGGAAGTTTCAGGGCATATATGAAATGAGGAGGCGCCTGGCGTTTCCATGCGGCGATACGGGAAGATGTGGGAAATCGATAAAAGGTTGCGTTGATTTCCACGGTATCAAAATGTCGTGCGTAATAGGCAAACCAGCGAGAAGGTTCAAGCGATCGCGGGTAAAAGCGACCTTTCCAGTGCCAGTAGAAGTAACCGGAACATCCCACATACAGCGCGATCTTCTTTCGTGCCATTATGCGGACTGCCGGGGTGAGGTGAACTCATTGGGAATAAATTCCACCGTGGGTCGTGTGTGCTGGGCCTGAGGATAGAGTTCCATGAGTGCATAGACCTCTTCGGGGATTTCCGGACGTACGTTGAGTCCCAGGTCCTTTGCTTCCTGGAAGGTGATGGGGTAATCATGGGTCCATTTCCCTGTGGAAAGGGTTCGGGCGATCTCACGCGCCTGCGCCTGTCCATACCGCTCGTGCAGAAGCTGGAAAACCACTTCTTCCACCTGACGAATGGCTTTGCGTCCCACATCGGCATGAATCAGCAGCATATCGCCAGCTTCCTTCCCCTTCTGTTCGGCAACACGGACCAGGGAAGCCGCGGGTACAGTCCCCAGGTTGGGGACCTGCAACTGGGGATCCACAGGTCCCAGCACTGCGTGCGGGTCCATCAGGATCTCGTCGGCGGCAAGGGCGATCAGGGTGCCTCCGCTCATGGCATAATGGGGGATGATCACGGTGGTCTTTGCGGGGTGGTCTTTCAGCGCGAACGCAATCTGGACCGACGCGAGGACAAGTCCGCCCGGTGTGTGAAGGACCAGATCGATGGGGACGTTGGGGGGTGTGGTGCGAATGGCGCGCAGAATAGCCTCGGAGTCCTCGATATTGATAAAGCGGACGAAGGGGATGCCGAACATGCCGATCTGTTCCTGGCGATGCACCAGCAGGATCAGGCGGCTTTTCCGTCGCTGTTCCAGCTTTCGCATCAACCGGAACCGGGTGTTTTGCAGGATCTGGTAGCGGATCTGTGGCCAGAGAAACGCCCACATCAAAAGGAGCCAGAATAAACTGTTCATTGCTTCCATCATGCGCCTCCTTTCAGGTTCTTTCCGTTGATTATAGGGATCTCCGTGCGAGACATCAACGAATTCTATCTCCAGATCTTTACCCTTCGCTGCAGATTCCTTAGAATTGAAGGCCAACGGAGGAACACCATGGACCGTCGATACGATCCCGCGAAAATTGAACCAAAATGGCAGGCTTTCTGGAAAGAACAGGGGCTGTTTCGTCCCCAGGATCCTCCACGAAAGAAATACTATGTGCTGGAAATGTTTCCCTATCCTTCCGGCGGGGATCTGCACATGGGACATCTGAAAAACTACACCATCGGGGATGTGGTGGCCCGTCTGAAAATGATGGAGGGGTATGATGTGCTCCATCCCATGGGGTGGGATGCCTTTGGCCTCCCCGCCGAAAACGCCGCGATTAAATTCGGCGTGCATCCCCGGGACTGGACGGAGAACAACATTGCTGCATACAAGCACCATCTTCAGCTTCTGGGGCTTTCCTATGACTGGGATCGGGAGCTGGCCACCTGCTGGCCTTCCTATTACCGCTGGACACAGTGGCTTTTCCTCTATCTTTACAAAAAAGGGCTTGCCTACCGGAAGAGCGAATATGTGAATTACTGCCCCTCCTGCAAGACCACCCTGGCCAACGAACAGGTGGTGGATGGGAAGTGTGAACGTTGCAAGACACCGGTAACCCGACGGGAACTGGAACAGTGGTTCTTCAAAATCACGGCCTATGCGGAACGACTGCTGAAAGACCTGGAAAAACTTCGTGGGAAGTGGCCGGATTCTGTGATCAAACAGCAGGAGAACTGGATCGGAAAATCGGAGGGCACCGAAATTGTCTTCACCCTGAAACACCCACAGCTCCGGTTCCCGGTGTTTACCACCCGTGCCGATACGGTGTTCGGGGTCACCTTTGTTACCATCGCCCCCGAACATCCTCTGCTGAAAACGCTGATGCCGTATATCCCGCCCGAACATCGGGAAAAGGTAGAGACCTATGTGGAACAGGCCCTCAGGAAGACCGAACTGGAACGCACAGCCGAAGGTCGGGAGAAGACAGGGGTATTCACAGGGATTTTCCTGGAGCATCCCTTTCTGGAGCAACCGGTTCCGCTCTGGGTTGGCGATTACGTGCTGGCCGGTTACGGAACAGGCATTGTGATGGGTGTGCCGGCCCACGATCAGCGGGATTTTGAGTTTGCGAAAAAGATGGGGCTTCCCATCCGGGTGGTGATCCGCCCTGTTGGGGGCGAGCCGCCGGAACCGGAAAACATGGAAGCCGCATTTGAGGAATATGGCGTGATGGTTCATTCCGGACCTTTTGACGGGTTGTCCAGTCAGGAAGGGATCCGGCGTATTCAGAAAGCCCTTCAGGAAAAGGGGCTGGGTGGACCGACCGTGAGTTATCGCATCCGGGACTGGCTGGTGTCCCGGCAGCGGTACTGGGGGGCACCCATCCCGATGATCCACTGTGAACGCTGTGGGGTGGTGCCGGTCCCCGAGGAGGATCTCCCGGTTCTGCTTCCCGAACAGGTGGAAAACTATAAACCCACCGGACGTTCCCCTCTGGAAGATGTGCCCACCTTTATTGAGACCACCTGCCCCGCATGTGGGGGATCCGCCCGGCGAGATCCGGATACCATGGACACCTTTGTGGACTCTTCCTGGTATTTCCTGCGCTTCATTGACGCCGGAAACGACCGTGCACCCTTTGATCCGGAGCGGGTTCGTCGCTGGATGCCCGTGGATCAGTACATCGGCGGTGCAGAGCATGCTACCAAACACCTGATTTATGCCCGGTTCATCCAGAAAGCACTCTATGACGGGGGGCTTGTGCATGTGGATGAGCCTTTTGACCATCTGTTTACCCAGGGTCTGGTGCTGATGGGATTCTGGTGGTGCCGGACCTGCCATCGCAGGCTTGAAGAAGAAGAGGTGGAAAAAACCGGGGAGAATGTGGGGGTGCACCGCGGCACCGATCATCCGGCGGACTACAGAGTGGAGATGATGAGCAAGAGCCGCGGAAACGTGGTTCCGGTGGGTCCCTTCGTCAAGACCTATGGTGCAGATGTGGCGCGTGTGGCCATCCTGTTTGCCGCGCCTCCTGAAAAGAATTTTGAGTGGACCCATGCCATTGTGGAGGGAGCCCGTGGATTTCTGAATCGGGTGTGGCGACTATATGCAGATCATCTCC
>JALUJC010000139.1:2012-3860 GCA_027053375.1 Caldifarciminota bacterium | reverse complement strand
GGATAGAGAATCCCGCCGGCGGCCAGGGTAGCCACGGCAAGAAGAAGAATCTGGAAGGACTCCCGCACGTCCTTGGGCGAGAGATACCGCACCGTGAGCAACCACAGGAGAAACTCATAGATCCGATCAAACAGGTTTCCCCATCCCACCAGTAAAATCAGCAGGGCCACGGTATAGGACACCGCCGTTCCCCGGCGACCCTGGAGGGGCGGCGTCCCCCCACGGAGTTCATGCAGGGCTGCAAGGCTCCAGAGCCCCCCTGCCACGAGGGCAGGCCATCCAAGGCCCAGAAGCACAGGGACCAGCGCCACACCACCAGAGAGATACAGACCGTACAGAAACAGGGTTCGCAGGGTCATGAACCGTAGAGCCCCGTGCGCGCCAGGTAGTCGGCCACCGCGTCGGGAACCAGAAAGCGAATCGACCGCCCCTCCCGGATGCGTCGCCGGATTTCGCTGGAGGACAGCTCAATCTCCCTGCGGTGAAGGGGAATCACACGGTCTTCCGCCTCGGGAAAGGGCTCAATATCAAAGAAGGGTCGTTTCAGGACGGCCACCCGCACCAGGCGGAACAGATCCCGGTGGCGATGCCAGGAGCGGATATGCTGGAATTCATCGGATCCCATCAGAAAGTACACCGGATCCGCGGGGAGTTCGGGCAGAAGACGTTCCAGCACATCCACGGTATAGGAGGGGGTCAGGCGAAATCGCCGTTCGGCGTCGCTGACGTCCAGGTGGGGGGCGGCTTCCACCGCCATGCGGATCATTTCCAGGCGGTGTTCGTACGGGGCGTGGGCGGGTTTGTGTGGAGGGGTCCAGGTGGGCAGGAACAGCACCCGGTCCACCCCCAGGGCCTCCACCGCGTCCTGCGCCACGATCAGATGCCCGATATGAATTGGATCAAACCGCCCACCGAAAAGCGCCACACCACCCATGTGGATAGTATCCAAAGCGTCCAGCGGTCTGTCAAACCCCGGTGTACCGTCCCAACAGAACCTGCCCCACCCCGGGAGGTGCAACGCTCCCCGGGTTACGAAGAAGGTGGATACGCGCCGCTGTCCCCTTTTAAAAGCGCACGTCCACCCCCCGTTCCTCCCACCGGCGATTGATGCGCTCAAAGAAGGGATCCACCTCCACGCGCTTGATGCCCTCCGGTACCGACGGGAGGGAATACGTGTGGGTGCCGTCACGAATCCAGATCCGGCGCACCGCCACCAGGCTGTCCCCCGCAAACAGCCCCACATCCACCGGCTCATAAAAGGACACCGCCCGCTCCGAGTCTCCTTCCACCACCACTTTCCGGGCCTCCACGGTGAGCTGCAGGGTGTCATGGGCAGGGCGGGCCTGCCGGGCGGTCAGGTCATAGAGCACCACCTGCGTGTGCCAGCTCTGAATCATCTCCCTCAGAGAGTCCGGGGTGTGGGAAAGCAGCGTGTCCCGGTACGCCAGGACCGAAGGGTAGGGCGGGGGATCGGGGAAGGCCTCCAGGATGCCCCGGAGGGTGCTGGCATAGCGTGCATGTCCCAGCAGATCCGCCGTGGCGTAGGTCACCACCGAGCCCTTGCGGTAGTAGACCGGGGGTCGGGTGGATTGCAGGATGGGCTGTTCCCGGGATACCATGGATCGGCGGCTCTGAAGATAGCGATCCAGTTCGTGCACCACCTGGCGGCCCACGTCCTCGATGGCCTCCTTCATGATCTCCCGGGGATGGTGGCGATTGACCAGTCCGGCGGCCAGAATCCGGCCCAGGGGCGAATTCTTGGCCAGGGCCTGGATATGCTCGTCATCCAGGCTGCCGGCCTTGTGCCATTGCCAGACCTGGGCCACCAGGTTGGGGGGCGTGATGCGT
>JALUJC010000139.1:0-2002 GCA_027053375.1 Caldifarciminota bacterium | reverse complement strand
ATAGCGATCCAGTTCGTGCTTCAGGAACAACGCCCGCACCTGTGGGGAGCGGCCTTCCTCCATGACCCGGATAGCCACATATTCGCTGAAACTCTCCGTGAGAAAGTGCGCCCCCTGGACCATGGCCGGGATCAGCTGATGCGCCCACCACTGATGACCCACCTCGTGGGCGATCACGAACACCGGGAAGGGAATCTTCCCTGGGCGCAGGCGGGTGAGCAGGCCCATCCCCTCCCCATAGGGAATGAAGGAGGCCAGACTCTGTGCGTATTCCCCGAAGATGCGGGGAAACTCCGCGATGCGGAGCACCCTGTGGGGATAAGGGGTGAAGTTCGCCTGATGGTATCGGAGGGAAGCCACCGCCGCGTGGAGCACGGTGTCGGCGTTCCATCGGTGGTCGGGATCCACATAGAGGCTCACCCGGATGTTGCCCAGCGTTTCCCGCAGCACCTGGTAGGGTGCGACGGCGAAAGCGAGGCCTCCGATCCCCCATGCAGCCGGCCGGTCACCCCGATAGCGCACGTACGTCCGATCGTGATCGGCCCATGTTCGGACCCGGGTTCCCCCGGTGACCACGCGAAGCGGAGAGGAACGGGGCAGCGAAACCGTGGCGTCAAAGGTGAACCGGGGAAAGCCCAGGATCCCGGCCCGCGGGGTGTCGGGAGGCATCACCACCTGCTCCGGGGGGAGCCCGTGTTTCATACGCAGGCGCCGGGAGGTGAGTTCATGCGAAGGGTTGTACCCGAAAGAAAAGGGAGGAGGAAGATGAACCAGGCCGGCCCGGGGGGTGATCTCGCAGGCGAAGGGATCCTCTTCCGTGAGCCGCGGCGGTGTGCAGACCAGAGAAGCCTCCACGCGGAGTGTTTCACCGGGCAGAAGCGCAGGGGTGAGGCGCCACAGACGGACCTCCGGTAGAGGCCCGCTGTCCACCACGGTGTGGGGGCGGGAGAGGTGGAGCTGGCGGATCGTGAAGGGAGGTGTGGCGGGCACTTCCACCAGCAGGGTGTCCACCGGGAGGGTGTCCCGATTCACATACACCGCGTGGATATGCGCCGTATAGCCCATCCGGGAAGGTTCCAGATCCACCTTTGCCTCCAGGTGAGCCAGGATCGGGGTGGGGGCAAGATGAAGGGATTTGTAGCGGCGTTCGTATTCAGCGCGGGCTGCCCGGGTTGCGGTTCGTCCCATCCAGGGACGCTGAAGATACAGCGAACGGTACATGCCACCCCAGAGCACCGCAAACACGCCCAGCAGGATGCCCATACCCACCTTCTGCCGACGTCCCATCCCCCGGAGGGTTTCCCGAAGCCGAACGCGCACAGACTCAAGTGCGGGGGTGCGCGCATACTGCAGCGCACCGAGAAAGATCCATGCGGCCAGCACGCCCCAGAGCGCAAGCCAGGGCAGGCTGTAGGGAAGGTAGGCGCCGATACCCACCATGTCTGAAAGGGCACCCGTGAACACCCCGAAGGGGAGGAATCCATAGTAGTACACGGCCTTTTCAATCCGGAATTCCGGGGCAAACATCACGAGCAGGAACACCCCCAGCAGTGCCAGATGCCCGAGAAACTTCTGGGGCAGGAGGCTGTGGATCGCCAGGGCCAGGCACAGGTAGGGGAACACCGGGGATGCCAGCACAAACCCCACCCATCCCAGATAGGTCCCGGGGTGGACCGGGGTGCCCAGCAGCACCTGGGTGATCATGCCGGTCAGCACAAAAATCCCCAGCACCAGCGAGATGGACAGCAACAGGGCCAGGGCGCGGGCGGGAAGCATCCCGCTTTCTCCGGGAAGCACCGCCATCCATTCCAGCACGTGGATTTCCCGGTCACGGTGAAGCAACTCACCGGCGAACACCGTGAGGAGGATGATCACCAGCAGGAGGGCATTTCCGCTCATCAGCATCACGATGTTCGCGGTGGTGGGAACGGCCACCTGGTCATAGGGACCTTTCCCCAGCACCAGGAAGAACACCAGATTGAACACGGTGGCCAGCCAGAAG
>JALUJC010000138.1 GCA_027053375.1 Caldifarciminota bacterium | reverse complement strand
ATGCAGAAGGGCCTGGTCCATCCACAGAAGTCCGTTGTCCATTGCCAGGGAGTGTAATGGATCTCTGGGTTGTTGTCAAGTCCTGATGATATACGAATCCCTTTGTTCGTAATACGATATTCTCAAATTCGGGAATATATCAAATCGGTACACCGGAGTCCAGTTTGCTGAAGAGATCGTTCAATGCAGTGAATGACACATTCCCATATTTCGTATACAACAAATTCTTGACAGAGGTAAAAGGGACCCCTATAATACGCTTGGGAAAACCGAACCGGGAGGTGCTCATGGGCGCTCTCGATGTACTTGAACGGTGGGAACGGGCGGGGTTCCTGGATGACCGTGTGAGTCGCCGGGAATTCCTCAAATTCTGCGGCCGGATGGCCGTGCTTCTCGGACTCTCTGAAACCATGATCCCCAGAATCGCTGAGGCGGTGGAAAACACCATCAAAGCCCGTCGTCCTTCCGTCATCTGGCTGGAATTCCAGGATTGTGCAGGAAACACAGAATCCTTCACGCGTGCCAACTCTCCGTCTGTGGGACAGGCGGTCCTGGAAGCCATTTCCCTCGATTACCATGAAACCCTTATGGCAGCTGCAGGATTTCAGGCAGAACAGGCAAAAGAAGAGGCCCTCAAGGAAAACAGCGGAAAAGTGATTGTGGTTGTGGAAGGGTCCATTCCTGCGAAAGACAACGGTGTCTATTGCACGATTGGCGGGAAAACCGCCCTCCAGATCCTTCAGGAGATCGAACCCCACGCCCTGGCTTTTGTGGCCGTGGGTACATGTGCAGCATTCGGAGGACTGCCCAAAGCCAATCCCAACCCGACCGGTGCCGTGTCGGTGGAAGATGTCATCAAGCAAAAACCCGTAATCAACGTTCCTGGTTGCCCGGCCAACCCGGATGTGTTGATGGGAATCCTGGTACACTATCTGGTGTTCGGCCGTCTTCCCGATCTGGATAACCAGAAGCGGCCCCTGTTTGCCTATGGGAAGCGGATTCATGACACCTGTGAGCGGCGTCCTCACTTTGATGCGGGACAGTTTGTGCTCTCCTTCGATGACTACGGTGCGCGTCAGGGGTACTGTCTCTACAAGGTAGGGTGTAAAGGACCGGAAACTTATAACATCTGTGCTGCGTGGCGCTGGAATCTTGGCGCCAGCTGGCCAGTGAAAGCCGGACACCCCTGTCTGGGGTGTTCGGAACGGGATTTCTGGGATCGGTTCACACCCTTTTACAGCCGCATCCCGCTGATGTCCGGATTTGGCGTGGAGAAACGGGCCGATGATGTGGGGAAGGTCGCCGTGGGATTGACAGGAATCGGCATTGTGGCACACGCGATCTATACGGGACTTGTACGGAAAGCAGAACGGAAAGCCGAAGAACTGGCAGAACCTTCGGAACCGGATTCCCAGGAATCCTGAGAGGAGGGGCATGATGGCACGCATTGTCGTTGATCCCATCACCCGCATTGAAGGGCACCTTCGCATTGAGGCGGAGGTGAACAACGGACGGATTGAGAAAGCCTATTCGTCCTGCACCATGTGGCGGGGCATTGAACGCATCATGAAGGGACGGGATCCCCGGGATGCCTGGGCCTTCACCCAGCGGATCTGTGGGGTGTGTACCACCGTGCATGCTTTTGCGTCCATCCGTGCGGTGGAAGATGCGCTCGGGATTGAGATCCCCCCGCTTGCACAGGCGCTCCGGAATCTGATGATCGCCACACAGTACATTCATGACCACACCATGCATTTCTATCACCTGCACGCTCTGGACTGGGTCAATGTCCCCAATGCATTGAAGGCGGATCCCCGAAAAACCTCTCAAATTGCACAGTCCATATCGGACTGGCCTCATTCCAGCCCGGGCTATTTTAAAGAACTCAAAGCCAAACTCCAGAAGTTTGTGGAATCGGGACAGCTGGGGATTTTTGCCAATGCCTACTGGGGACATCCCGCGTACAAACTCCCACCTGAGGTGGACCTCCTGGCGGTGGCCCATTATCTGGAAGCCCTGGACTGGCAGCGCCACATCATTCGGATCCATACCTTTCTTGGAGGGAAGAATCCCCATCCCAACTTCCTGGTGGGGGGCATGCCTGTGTCCGTCAACCTTTCTTCTCCCAGTGTGCTGAATGCGGAGGTGCTTTCTGTCATCAAAAGCCATATTGATGAGGCGGTGGCCTTTGTCAAGCAGGTGTATATTCCTGATCTCCTGGCGATTGCATCGTTTTATAAAGAGTGGGCACAGTGGGGCGGCGGCGTGGGCAACTACCTGGCCTATGGTGAGCTTCCCCAGGGCAAAACCTCCGATATTGACATGCTGTTCCTGCCGCGTGGAGCCATCCTGAACCGTGACCTGGCCACGGTGCATGAGGTGGATCCTGAGAATCCCGAGCATGTCCAGGAGTCGGTGGCGCACTCCTGGTACCGCTATTCCCAGGGGGACGATGCCTTCCTGCACCCCTATGAGGGGGAAACGGAACCCAACTTCACCGGTCCACAACCTCCTTATGACCATCTCAACGTGGACGAGAAATATTCCTGGCTCAAAGCACCACGCTGGAAAGGGCATGCCATGGAGGTGGGGCCCCTGGCACGAATGCTGGTGGCCTATGCCAAAGGCCATCCCTCTGTGAAAGAAAAGGTGGATTTTGCGCTGAAAAAGCTGGATGTCCCCGTGACGGCACTCTTCTCTACCCTCGGCCGAACCGCCGCACGAGGCATTGAGACCTGGGTGATGGCAGACTATATAACCGAACTCTACGATCATATCATCTCGCTGATCAAATCCGGAAACACCAGCACCTTCAACAACACCCGCTGGGATCCCGGCACATGGCCCAGAGAAGCCAGAGGGTTTGGGTTTATGGAAGCTCCCCGTGGTGCGCTGGGTCACTGGGTAACCATCCGGGAAGGAAAGATTGAGCACTATCAGGTGGTGGTTCCCTCCACGTGGAATGGTGGTCCGCGGGATGCAAAAGGACAACCGGGTCCCTATGAGGCCGCTCTTGCTGGAACGCCGGTGCATGACCCCAAACAGCCCCTTGAGATTCTGCGAACCATTCATTCCTTTGATCCGTGTATGGCCTGCGCCGCGCACGTGTACGATCCCGAGGGTCGGGAGATTGTACGTGTGCGGGTTCAATAGGAGGCGGCTATGGCCACCTTGCTGAAGCAGGATCGAGGCCGGAAGGGGATGCTCCTGTTGCGTGTCTGGGAAGCCCCGGTCCGCCTTGCACACTGGGTGATCGTGGGGTCGGTGGTGGTGCTGGCGTTCACGGGGTACTACATCGGAAATCCCTCTTTTTCTGCCCCGGGAGACGCCGCCGGGTTGTTTGAGTTCGGGACCATCCGCTTCCTTCACTTTGCCGCTGGATATCTCCTTCTTGCTGCGTTCCTTCTCCGGTTGTACTGGGGGTTTGTGGGCAATCGTTATGCCCGATGGCGTCACATGCTCCCCCTCACCGGACGACAATGGAAGGGGATGGTGTCGGAACTCCGGGATTTGCTGTTGCCGCGTGGAAAATTCCGGGTTTACACCGGTCACTCCCCGCTTGCCAACCTGATCTACGTGATCGTGTATCTGGCGGTTGCTTTTTCGCTGCTCACGGGATTCACCATGTATGCAGCAGCCCATTACACCCCCTTCTGGCGCTGGTTTACCGCTTTTGGCCTCCGATTCTTTGGGGAAAATCTGAACCAGGTTCATTTCCTTCATCACGGATTGCTGTGGTTCTTTGCGGTGTTTCTTCTTGTGCATCTCTATCTGGTGGTATATACGGTGGTGCTCTCCCGGACCACGGAAGTGGACACCATGATCAGCGGATACAAGTTCGTACTGGCGGAGGAACTATCTGAGGACGACGAGGCG
>JALUJC010000137.1 GCA_027053375.1 Caldifarciminota bacterium | reverse complement strand
GCGGGAATGGAACGTCAGCCAGGCCTGCGCAGGCATCACCCGTACGGTATCCTCTCCCACCTTCAGGATTTTCACCTCAGCACCCCCCTTTTCCTCCTTCTCCACCACAACAAAGGGGAAATATCCAATGGTGTGAAGCACCTTGAGAGCGTGTGCCAGATCCGCCTCAGGGGAAGCTTTTACCTGTACACGTGCATAGGGAAAAACCAGGTCCTCCTGGATCACGTTCAGGTGGTTCTGGCTCAGCACCGAGCGGATGGATACAGCGCAGGATGCGCAGGTCACATTTCCCACCACCAGGTTCAGGGTTCCCGCTGGAAGCGCGAGAATCCCGGCCAGCATCCAGATCATCTCTCCATCCTCCTTTTTTCTCTCAATTTATACGCCGGACACCAACCGGCCCACCCACCAGGGGCTCAGCGTGATCAACAAAAGGATCAACCCTGAGACCCAGTAGATCCGGTAGGAGCGCGGGGCACATGCGCCGTCCACCTCACACGTTTGCGGACGCGCCCATGCCCGGTACAGGGTTCCTCCCCACAGCAACCAGGCGCCCCCCAGCAGGAAGGGGCGGAATGGTTCCAGAACACGGAGCTGGGCCATCCATGCCCCGGTCACACCCAGACTGATCAGAAGGACAGGCAACACGCAGCAGGCCGACGCTGCCACGCCGGCGACAAGCGCACCCCCAAGGGCCAGCCATGATCTTGCAGAATGTTTCATTCCATCCCTCCCATCAAGCGCAGCAACTCAAACGGTGAACATCCACGTCCGCCGCCTGGGCAGCGAGACGGAGCGATTCTGCATAGGTCAGATAGGGTGCAAAGCTGTCCACCAGGTCCTGGGCGGTCATACCGGCCCTGAGGGCAAGATGGGCAGCAAAGATCACTTCCCCTGCCCGGGGCATCACCAGATGAACCCCCAGCAACCGGCCCGTTTTTTCCTCCATCACCAGTTTCACCCGCCCTCCCCGACCTTCCACACGGGCACGCGCCACCACCTCCAGATCCATCACCACGCTTCGGACCCCGTACCCCTGCGCCCGGGCCCGGGCTTCGGTCAGTCCCACAGCGGCCACCTCCGGGTCGGTAAAGATCACCCGGGGAGACAGGGTCGGATCAAAGGTCTCCCGTGCCACTCCCAGCGCATTGCGCGCAGCAATCTGCCCCATTCGGCTCGCCAGATAAACAAACTGGGGATGGGGGGTCACATCCCCTGCCGCATAGATTCGGGGATGGGTGGTGGTCAGGTACGCATCCACGCGAATGGCGCCCCGGTCATCGGTTTC
Organism: Caldifarciminota bacterium; assembly: GCA_027053375.1. Classification (GTDB taxonomy): domain Bacteria; phylum Hydrothermota; class Hydrothermia; order S141-80; family S141-80; genus JALUJC01. Next base: position 2,590 of record JALUJC010000137.1, on the reverse strand, counting down.
CACACCTGCGGCCTCAAGATTCAGACCTTCCGTGCTGGGTCGTCGCCCCGTGGCCACCAGAATCTCATCCACATCCACCGGGGCATAGCCCTCCTGACACAGCACCCGTTTCCCGGAGGAAGACGTCTCCTCGCAACGAATCCGCACACCGGTAAGAATCTGGATCCCCTGGGCCTCCAGCGCCTCATGCAGAAATGCCGATATTTCTGGTTCCTCAAAGGGTGCTATGCGGGGCTGGGCTTCCATCAACACCACCCGGCTGCCCAGCCGGGCATAGACCTGGGCAAGTTCCAGACCCACCGCATTGGCCCCGATCACGGCCAGTCGCTTCGGAACAACCGGACTTTCCAGTGCTTCCGTACTGGTCCAGAATCCCACACGCTCCAGACCCTCAATGGGGGGGATCCATGGGCGGGCGCCCGTGGCGATGATGACCCGATCAAAACGAATCCGTGTCCCGTCCACCTCCACTTCCTCCTCCGACACGAACCGCGCCTTCCCCGGTATTCTGCGGATCCCCCACATATCCGCCACATCGCGGTATTTCTCCTGCAACAGGGTCTGGATCAGGGCTTTTCGGGCTTTCTGGAGCGCCCCCATGTCCACGGTTTCCTCACATCCATGAAAGGGCGCGGGCGGATGTTGCAGCGTGTGCAGGACGGCCGTCCGATGAAGCAAAAACTTGCTGGGGACACATCCCACATTGACGCAGGTTCCACCAAACCGATCCCCCGTGATCATCTGGACCTCCGCCCCCTGCCTGCGTGCCTCAATGGCAGCCGCAAAGGCTGCAGATCCCGAACCGATCACCAGCAGGGTGGGGCGTGTTTCTGCATCCCCCGCAGGGGTGGAAGCATCACCCGGATCCTCCCTCAGGACCTCCACATCCACCACATCATAGCCCGCACGTGCCACTTCCTGCTGAATCCGGGCAGGATCTCCTCCTTCCACCAGCGCCAGGCCCTCTTTCCAGGAGACCTTCAGCACCCGCGCGCCGGTACGTTCCAGGGCACCCCTGACCGTCTCCTCACAGTGGGTGCAGGTCATGCCCCGGATCCTCAATTTTTGCTTGATCATTTCCTGACCTCCTCAGGTGTTCCGCACCAGCTGCCGGATCACCTGAACCAGCCGCTGGATACGGGTTTCTGGATCGGGAACACGCTTTACCATACAGGACTGCACACAGTCGGCAAGATGCAGGGTGGCCATTTCGGCAGCCAGCTGACCGGCTGCGCCACGCACTGCCAGCGTCAGCTGGATCAGCGTATCGGCACACTCCCCTTCCGCAAGTTTTCGTTCAATGGCCTCCACCTGCCCTTTCAGCCGGCGCACCCGCGCCAGCAAACGCTTTTTGTCCCGGTCTGTGAGATAGACCACCTCCTGATCCACCGTTTTCATGGGTTCACCTCCTTTTGTCGTACTTTTCGTCGCATCCTGTATATACTATACCCCCTATGGTATATTCTGTCAACCCACGGGACCGACTGGATATACATATTCCCCAACAACAGGTATCTCGCATATATGAACATCTTTGGGCTGTGGATTTTCTTTAATAAACGCGGATATCCCCCCTGCCACCCTCTTCTCGTATCTGCATGGATACGTTACCGTGATCAAAGGAAAAAATTTCCTCTTCCCTTCGCCTGTTTGATGGTTTTTCCCATGCCCAGTATAATAGTTTCAACCCGGAATTCAGGGAAGGAGGGTTTATTGTGCGATTTTCTAAATCGTTGATACCGACGCTGAAAGAGGATCCGCGAGAGGCCGAACTGGTCTCCCACCGTCTGTTGCTCCGTGCGGGATTTTTGCGGAGTCACGGGAGCGGTGTGTTTCAGTTTCTTCCTCTTGGCTGGAAAGTGATTCAGCGCATCTCCCGAATTATCCGGGAAGAGATGGACCGGATCGGTGCACAGGAAGTCCTGCTCCCCTCCCTGACCCTCCGGGAGGTCTGGGACGAATCCGGCCGCTGGGAAGATTTTGGCCCGGACATGTTCCGGCTGAAAGACCGCAAGGGGCGGGACCTGGCGCTGGCGCCCACCCACGAGGAGTTGATGACCCTGCTGGCACGGCAATACTTCCGCTCCTACCGGGATCTGCCCCAGATTCTATATCAGATCCAGACCAAATTCCGGGACGAGCCCCGCCCCCGGGGTGGGGTGCTCCGTGGACGTGAGTTTTTGATGAAGGATTCGTATAGTTTTGACGCCGACTGGGAGGGCCTGAAACACAGTTACCAGCTTCACGATCAGGCCTACAGGAAAATTTTCGATCGGGCGGGTCTGAAGTATGTCGTGGTCTCAGCGTCTTCGGGGTTGATGGGCGGCTCCGCTTCCGAGGAATACATGGTGCTTTCCGATGCCGGAGAAGACACCCTGGTGCTGTGTGAACAGTGCGGATACGCCGCCAATCAGGAAGTGGCCGAAGGAACCCGGGTGGAAACGCCCCTACCTGAATCGCCCTTTGCCACCCGGGAGCGTGTGTCCACCCCCAACGTCCGCAGCGTGGAAGAGGTGGCTGCCTTTCTGAACGTTCCCGTGACCCTCATCATCAAGGGTCTGGTGTACATCACGCCCCTGGGTCTCTGGAT
>JALUJC010000136.1 GCA_027053375.1 Caldifarciminota bacterium | reverse complement strand
CCCTGACCCTCCTCCTGCCCACCTCCGGCGCGGGCGAACTGCGCATCCTGGATGCCCTGGGACGCATAGTATTCCGGCGAAGCGGACCTTTCTTCCCGGTGAACCGCTGGACGCTCCGCCTGCCCGCCGGCGTTTATGTGGTGCGTTTCCACTGGAAAGGGACATGGACACACCAGCGACTTGTGATCCCGGCGCACTGACGGAACGTCTGCACCGGCGGAAGGGAATCCTTCACCTGGGACCCCGGTCCCTGACAGAACTGGCCCAGACGTACGGTACACCGCTTTATGTGTACGATCTTCCCACCCTCCGAACCCGCTGGACGCAGTTTCAGGAAGCCTTTCGCCCTCTGAACCCGGGCGTCTTTTTTGCCGTCAAAGCCAACGACCGCCTGGGAATTCTCGCTTTCCTTTCCCATCTCGGGGCAGGGGCGGAAGGCGTTTCCCGGGGGGAAGTGGCGCGGGCACTTCGTGCCGGGATACCACCGGAACGGATCCAGTATGGAGGGCTGGGGAAAACCCCCGAAGATATCCGCTGGGCCCTGCAACAGGGCATCCGCCGTTTCAGTGTGGAATCTCTGGAAGAACAGGCGCTGTTTCGCACGATCGCACGGCCGGACCGGCCCCTCCACCTGTTCCTCCGGCTTCTGCCCGAAGCATCCCGGCTCTCCACCCACACCAAACTCTCCGTGGGGACCCGGGGAAGCCCCTTTGGCATGACCCTGGAGGAAGCCCGGCAATTCATTACACAAACCTCCGGGTTCCCTGGACTCCAGGTGGCAGGGATCCATGTCCATCTTGGGTCCCAGCTGATGGATCTGCAGGACTTCCGGCAGGGCATCCGTTTTGCGCTGGAAGCCGCACATAGTCTGGGGAAAACCATCCGGGAACTGGACCTTGGGGGCGGGTTTCCCGTGGCCTATCCGGGCCTTCACCCTCCCCCCCTGCAGGAGGTGGCCCGGGTTTTCCTGGAAGAACTCCGGGAAGCACCGTACGTCCTCTCTCTTGAGCCCGGACGATGGCTGGTGGCAGAAGCCGGGTTGCTCCTGGTCCGTGTTCTGTTCCGAAAAATTCGTCCCGAACAGAGCTTTATCGTGGTGGATGGTGGCATGAGTCAGCTGCTCCGCCCCGCACTGTACGGGGCCACCCACGGGCTGGTTCCGGTGAAACTGCGGGATCATCCCCCATCCAACCTCACCGTGGTGGGCCCCTCCTGTGAACGCTCGGACGTGATTCGTCCCTGCTGGAAGGCGCCTCTGCCAGAACCCGGGGATCTCCTGGCGATCCTGCAGGCAGGCGCCTATGGGGCCGTGATGAGCAACCGATACAATGCCCGTCCCCTGCCCGCCGAAGTGGCCGTGGATGCGCAGGGGAAGGTATGGGTGCTGCGCCGGAGGGAATCCCTGGAAGACACCTGGAAAGAGGAACAACCACAAGGAGGCTGGCCATGGATGTAATGGTGGTAGGGCTCGGGCCCATTGGACAGCGTGCCATTCAGCACATGCACCGGATGGGCGGATTTCGTGTGGTGGGTGCGGTGGACATCAACCCCGAACTGGCAGGGCGCTCCCTCCGGGAGGTGGTGAAGGGTGTGCCCTGGGATACCCCCGTTCAGCAGGACCTGGAAGCGGTTCTCTCCGCGCACCCCGGAACACCGGTTCTGGTTTACACCCGATCCCATCTTCCCGAGGTAATGGACACGCTGACCACGCTGATCCAGCACGGGCACCCGGTGGTGAGCACCACGGAAGAACTTGCGGATCCCTGGACCCGCTACCCCCGGGAGAGCCGCCAGCTGGACGAACTGGCCCGGGCGAAGGGGGTGGCCGTACTCGGGACCGGTGTCAACCCTGGATTCGCCATGGATTTCCTTCCTGGCATCCTGACGGCGGTGGTGCACGAACTGGAGCACATTGCGGTGTACCGTCATCAGGAAGCGTTCCATCGCCGCTATCCGCTCCAGAAGAAAATCGGTTCCGGTCTGACGGTGGCCGAGTTTGAGGAAAAATGGGCCCGCCGGGAAATGGGACATGTGGGGCTTGTGGAATCCGCCTATCTGCTGGGACGGATGATGGGTTGGAAAGTGGATCGGATTGAAGAGGACTGCCGACCCGTCCTGGCCGAAGAGGACATCCAGACCGCCTATTTTCACGTGCGTCCCGGGCAGGTTCAGGGGATCCTCCACACCGTTCGGGCCTACGAAGGGGACCGTGAACGGGTCTATCTGGAACTGCAGATGGCCCTCCGGGTTCCGGATCCCCGGGATGAGGTGGTGCTGAAAGGGGAACCGCCGCTGCGTATGGTGATCCCCGGGGGGATTCCCGGCGATCCTGCCACGGTGAACATCTCTCTGGGGATGATCCGTGTGATCCAGGAACTTCCCCCGGGGCTTCGGACCATGGGGGATCTCCCCGTCCCCCACTACCGGAGGGGTTCATGAGGGTCAGGACCGGGCTGGATCGCTGGCAAGAAGAGCGTTTCAGGGCGCTTGAAGGCAAACGTTTCGGCGTGCTGGTCCACGCGGCCAGCGTGGACCAGCACCTGGAGCACATGCTGCTCCTCCTTCGCAAGCACAACCGCACCCCGGTTCGCGTATTTTCTCCGGAACACGGCCTTTTCGGGGAGGTGCAGGACATGGTCCCCGTGGAGGAGGCCCGGGATCCCCTGACCGGCCTCCCCCTGCGTTCCCTCTACGGTCCCACCCCGGCGTCCCTGCGACCCCGTCCCCGGGACCTGGAAGATCTGGACCTGGTGGTGGTGGATCTTCAGGATGTGGGAAGCCGGTACTACACGTACTTCTATACCCTCAAGTACCTGATGGAAGAAGCCGCGCGCATGGACACGCGCGTGGTGGTGCTGGACCGTCCCAACCCCCTGGGCGGGGTGAAGGTGGAGGGGAACCGGGTCCGGGACGATGCCCGATCCTTTGTGGGAGATGCCCCCCTCCCCAACCGCCATGGTCTGACCATCGGAGAATTCGCAGGATGGATCGCCGCCACCGAATCCATCCCTGTGGACCTTGAGGTGATCCCCATGCAGGGATGGCGCCGGGAGATGCACTGGCCCGAGACCGGACTTCCCTGGGTCCCCCCCTCCCCCAACATGCCGCTGTACGAAACCGCCCGGGTCTATCCGGGCATGTGCCTGCTGGAAGGCACCCATCTCTCGGAAGGACGCGGAACCACCCGTCCCTTTGAAACCTTCGGCGCGCCCTATATTCAGCCGCTGGAACTGCTGGAAGCCCTGCAAGCATGGGATCTCCCCGGAGTCACCTTCCGGCCGATCTTCTATGTGCCCACCTTCCAGAAATGGGCGGGCCAGCGGTGCGGGGGCCTGGTGCTGCACGTTACCGACCGGGAAGCCTTTCGTCCTCTCTGGACAGGCATGGTGATCCTGCGTGTGGTGGCAGCCCAGTATCCAGAGCAGTTCGCCTGGCGGACCACCACGTATGAGTACGTGGACCGTCCTCTTGCCATTGAGCGCCTGCTGGGCGCCCGGGGACTCCATCAGGACCTGCTTCAGACAGACCTGTCCCGACTCTATGAACAGATGCAACAGGAAGCCGAACAGTTCGACCGGGAACGCCAGCCTTTTCTTCTGTACCCCTGACCATGCGGACCGTGCTTCGCCTGCCCAACTGGCTCGGAGACGCGGTAATGGCGCTCCCCCTGGTGGAACGCCTCCAGAAAGAGGATCCGGACCTGGTGCTCCTGATCCGGGCGGGGCTGGAAGCCGTCCTTCCGCCAGGCATCCCGGTGCGCACCTTCCGGCGGCGCACCGAACTGTGGAAGAAGGTACGAGCGCTGCAAAAGACGTATGCCCCGCAGCGCATGATCTCCCTCCCCCAGAGTTTTTCCGCAGGACTTGCCCTGTGGCTTTCCGGTGCACAGGATCGCC
>JALUJC010000135.1 GCA_027053375.1 Caldifarciminota bacterium | reverse complement strand
GAGTCTGACCGACATCCGGGATCTTCTCCTGGCCACCCCCACCGGATACCCTTCCCCCGCCCTGTTTGTGGCGGATCAGGCGGAGGGCGCCGTGTATTTCCTGGACCCCTCCACCTTCCCGTTGAACGTAGTGGGAAACTTTGCCGCGTATGGCATGGGTCCCATGAGCCTGGGGCTTTTCGGAACCTATCTTTTCATCGGAGGCGTGTGGGAACTCATCCGGCTGAACATCCAGGACCCCGCCAATCCGGCCTTTGCCGGCTCCTATTACCCTGGAAGTGTGATGAACTTCCTGAGCGTTCGGCCCCGAAGCGCCACCCGCGTGCTATACAAGGCTGCAGGGGAGCCGGGCGTACGGGAGGCTGATTTTGGCAGCACGCCCCCCGGCATCTCTGTGTATCTGTCCGAACCGCAGTCCAGCAGGTTCTTTCAGTACCTTCTTGCGCTCTCTTACTACGATCACGTGAACCAGGATTACCGTGCATTTCTTGGTTTTGCTGCCGCAGGCGCGGGGGGGCTTCTTCACGTCGTTCCTCTTTCCCTGGTGGCAAGGCAGTTTTCCATATCCATGGGATTGCTGCGCATGGTGATGCCTGTCCTGATGGGCAAGCAACAGCCGTATCTCGCCGGTGTGAGCCTTTCCATCTATGATACCGGTGAGGAACTGCTCCATCTGGTTCGGGCGGTGGACACCACCCTCCAGGAATCCGCCACCCTCGTGATGCCGGACTATGTCACCGACTTTCAGTTTCTGAGCGACAGCGAGGTGGTGGTGGCTTTTCCGAGCGACACGGTGCAGGTTCTGAACATCGCCACCCTGAGCGCCCCGCAGGTGGTCTCCACCTTCGTGATTCCGGGCATCCGCTCCTTCGTGCTGCTGGATACCCTCCTGATTGCGGCGGCCCGCTCTTCCGGTCTCCAGATCTGGAGCATCGCCGACCCGGCCAGCCCCTATGCCCTGGGCCAGCTTTCCGGGGTGTATGCGGAGGTGGTGGGTGCCGGTTTCCTGCCCCTTGCCGGGATCCCGGTGGCCGCTGTGTCCTCCGCCTTCTCTTCCACCACGCACATTGTGGACCTGTCCAACCCCACCGCCCCCTCCGAGATCGGTTCCTGGAGCGATTTCAACGTGGACATCCAGGCGCTGGACGTTGCCGGCAACTTCCTCTTTGTGGGCGGAGGATCCGGCACGCAGGGCGTTGTGGTGGCCCTGGACCTTTCCACCCCTTCTTCGCCCGTGGAGGCGGACCGCATCTCTGTGGCCGGTTCCGTGATTGCGCTCCATGCAAGCGACTCCGGGGATGTCTCGGTTTCCACCTATGATGCGGGGGCCTATCTGCTTTATTTCCCCGAGGTGGCCGTGGCCGAAGGGCCGCCCCGCCGGATTGGAACCCTGCCTTTCGCGCTTGTGCCCGGGGGGCTCCGTCTGCTTCCCTCCCGGGAACGCGCTCGCTTCACGGTTCTGGACGCCCTGGGCCGGGAGGTGGTGAGGACTCCGGTTCCAGCAGTCCCGTACCTGATTCGCCTCACGCCGGGGGTGTATTTCTGGCGGCTTGAAGGGAAAACCCCGCAGGGCGGTCGGGTGGTCGTCCTGCGCTGAAAACAGGAGGATGCCATGCTGTGGCTGGTGTTGATGGCTCTGTTCAACCCGGGGATGGTGGAGGTGGGCCAGTGGCCCTATGGGCCCATGGTGGCCGTGGAGGTGGACACCACCCGGGGGGTGTATTTCGCCGGCAACGGGGCCACCGTCCGGGTGTATGCCTATATGCCCTACCTTCAGCCCGTGGAGGAGTGGCGCACCCCCAACGGGCGGCAGGTGATGGATCTGGATTTTGACGAATCCACGCAGAAGCTCTATGTTTCGGCCGGACGGCTGTATGTGCTGGACGTGAGCAACCTTCAGAACATCACCCTCGTGGACAGCCTGAGCTATGACCTGGCGATCACAGGGGTGGTGCTGGACTCCTCCTGGATCTATGTGATGGAAAATCCCGAGACCCTGGCCCCCAATGTCGTGCCCTGGGGATATCTCCACATTGTGGACCCGCAGACTCTTTCCGATCTGGGCGTGCTGGATTTCCACAGCAAGTATTTCACCGCGGCCCGGAAGGACACGGTTCTCTATACGAATGATGGGACCGGCATCAGCGCCTTCAGCATCGCCGACCTCCAGAATCCCTATCGTCTTGCATACGTGGCAACCGGCGGCTACAACCTTGCCTGGGTGGTTGACACGCTGCTGTTTGTGGGCTGTCACTGCACGACAGGAGATTTACGGACATACAGCATCAGCAACCCCGCTGCACCGCAGCAACTCTGGACCCTTTCGGATCTTGTGGCGGATGTGCTTGTCCAGGACACCCTTCTGCTTGTCCTGGTTCATGACCCCCGGGGAGATTCCCCCTACAACAAACTCAAGGTTTTCAATATCGCCACGCCCTCCTCCCCCGTCCAGCTGAGCAGCGTGCCGGTTTCCGCGGTGGATGTGGAATGGTACCGGAGAACCGCGGTGATGGCCCGTCCGAACCATGGCCTGTATACCGTGGATCTCACCGTTCCCGACACGCCCGTTGTCATGGACTCCACCGAAGACGCGCCGGGACGGGCCTGGAAGGTGGCCGTGGCGGGGCAGGTGGCCTATCTGATCACATCCGGAGGTTTCTGGACGGTGGATCTCTCCAATCCCGCACAGCCCACCACCCTGGCCATGCTCCGGATCCCGGAGGTGATGGGCGCATTACGGATCACCGTGCACAACGGCCACGCCTTCCTGGCCCGGGGCGGCGGGGGCCTGACCATCCTCAACGTCCAGGATCCCGCCAACCCCTATCTGGACACGGTGGTGCTCGCAAGACCCTATGTGGATATCCGGGACGTGGCGGCCCGGGGCAACGCGCTGTATGTCACCGGACAGGACTACAACACCGGTCACGGGGTCATCTGGACCCTGGACATCACGGTGCCCTCCGTCCCCGCCGAATCTTCCGCCGACACCACCCTGCCCGTGGGCTGGGCGCCCCTGGTGGATGTGGACGGCGGACGACTTTACTGGGCAATGTCGGGCTTCGGTGTCAGCGGGTTCCGGGTGTACAGCCTGGCGGATCCCTGGCATCCGCAGCAGGTGGGGAACTGCCCGGGCTGCGTGGGTACCGATCAAACGCTATCGGACATGGATTTCGCGGGCAACATCGGCGTGGTGGCCTCCTATGGAGGCGTAGCCCTCCTGGACGTTGCGGATTCCACCAGTCCCATGGGGGTGACCGGTCTTCCGGGCTCCAACGCCGCGCGGATCACCGGCGGGCTGCTTTTCTCCGGCGAGGGGAATCTTCACTTCCGGGCCTATAACCTCTCGGACTCCAGCAGCCCGGTGATGATCGGAGAACTCCGCCATCCGGTCAACGGTCTTGCGGTGGACAGCCCCTATGTGGTGGCGGTGACCGCAGGAGAGGGGTTCCGGATCATCCAGCCCATTCCCGTGGTATGGGACGTGGACATCGCGGTGCTGGACACCTTCCCGGGGGCCAATGCGGACAGCATCCTGGACCCCGGCGAGCAGGCCACCCTGGTCTGGCGGGTGACCAACGTGAGCCCCCTCACCGCCAGCGGTGTGACGGCGGAACTCTCCACCTCCCTGCCCCTTGTGGGCGTGGGCGGCTCGCCGCAGACCCTTACCCTGAACCCGGGCGACACCCTCCCCGTTGCCTTCACCCTCACCGCGGATTCCGCCATATCCCCCGGGATTGACATCACCCTCACCCTCGTGCTGCACGGGGGGAACGTGGTCCCCGACACCTTCCAGCATCCGCTTCGGGTGGGCAAACGCTTCTGGACGCCCGACATCGCCGGCGGCCCCCATGTGGCCCTCTCCCGCGCCCACACGGCGCACAGCCCCCTGGCAC
>JALUJC010000134.1 GCA_027053375.1 Caldifarciminota bacterium | reverse complement strand
GTAGAGGTAAAGCGTATCGCTGCGTGTGAAGTTCTCCCAGCGGATACGTGCATAACGGATCTGGGTCTCGTCCGGTGCCAGGTCTCCCACCACCTGCTGGAACTGGAGATCCCGAAGGGGGATCCGGTAATAGCGCCAGCCGTTGTACACCGCGTAGGGACGGGGGGCATCGGGATGGGCGAGGGTGTCCAGGGGGATCCGGTAGGAAAAATAGCGGTTCAGCCGGTCCAGAATCCCATCCCGATCCAGGTCTTCCGTATCCAGCACCCGGTTGTTTTCCGTCCCGTTGATGTGGCTGTAATCCTGGTTGTTGGGATCCACCGCATAGTCATCGTTTCCGTCATCCCCCGGGACCTGCTGTCCATCTTCCCCGGCGACCCCGTCCAGCCCGGTGTCTTCCCCGGCATCCAGGAAACCGTTACCGTTTTTGTCTTCTGTTTCCAGCACCGGGTCCAGCCCTACCAGCGTGGCGTCCGCGTTCCGGCGGATGCTGTTTTCGTCAATGTCTCCAAAATCAAGCACAAGGGTCCCTTCATCCCCTTTCACCACCACCTCAATAAAGTCCAGCTGTGTGAAGTCCTCGCCCAGCTGGGAGAGGTTTCGCAGAATTCCCGCCCAGTTCCCTGTGTCGCCGGGGATGTTGGGTGTCACAGCGAGCATCAGCACGCTGGCATAATCGCGTGCTTCCTGGGGAGGAAGATCCGGTACAATGTCCGATTTTTTGAAGAGATAGGGCGGGTTGGCCCAGATCAGACGCCGGGCGAATCCCGTGGTGTCCCGCTCTGCGGGAATACTGGTGAAGTGCCACGCAATCCGGGACATGGGAAGATCCACGGAAAGCCGGGAGTCTTCCATGGCGTCCAGATAGCCCACTCCCAGGGTGTTGGGGTTGGGAAAAGAACGTGCCACCTCCCCTTTGATCTGAATGGAGGGTGTAAAGCGTTCGGGACGTGGCACCCACCGGTAGAGCCAGCGTTCCAGCACGGAGGGGAAAAAGGAGGTGGAAACCACCAGATCCAGGACCAGGTTCTGCATGGGGGCTTCATCCAGGCGCGGACGCAGTTCCTGCGTACTCTGCGTCCGGAAAAGGGCCGTACCGGTCAGGGACAGGGCGTCGGAGGGGCTGTATTCCAGGGTTGTTCCAAGAAGGGATGTCTGACGTAGTGAGAAAAACTGGCTGTACTCGTAGCTAACTTCAATCTGCGCCGTGGTGTCCCGGAGCAGCTCGGGATTGCGAATCTGGATCAAACCGCTCTGATAGTCCACGGTATAGTCGGCGCCTTCCTGGAGCGTGCGGCCATTGGCGATGACCCGTACACTCCCTTCCAGAAGGTTGAACGCCGGGAGCTGGATCTGGCTGGAAGACTGGATATACCGGATTTCAAGGGCATAGATGCGGCCCTCATCCGGTTGCAGGTTTTTCTTGAAGTAGATCACGGAATCTTTCACGGAAAGGCTGTCGGAGATGAAGGGGAGTGGGTCGGGAAAGAACAGGTACCCCCGGTTTTCATCGAAGACGGTCACGTCCCGTCCATTGATGCGTACCGTGGGATTCAGGCGCCCGTCGCCGTCTGGATCCAGACCGAGTAGCTGGAGGTAGGTTTTCCCGCGTTCTCCGTTCAGGAAGACGCCTGAAGAGTCCCGATAGATGGTGAGCTGGAAACTTCCCGGCGTGATATCTCCGTAACCCACCTGATAAACGTTTTTGAGTTCCATTAGCCAGAGAACGGTATCTGCATGGGTGGCGTTGCTGTCCATCCGGGGGCTGGAGGGTTTCACCAGGCGAAGTAGAAGGGTGTCCCCGGTGAGGCGTCCCACGGTATCGGTTCCGTTCCAGTAGACCACACCCACGGAAGCGTTCGGATCCGGGGGGGTCAGGAACTCCAGAACACCGGACTGCTCATAGTATACATAGTCGGTTCCGGGGATCAGGCGGTGGTACATGCCCACGTCCTGCACCGTGCTGTCAAACTGGTGGGTGGCCACGTCAAAGTAGCGGGCAACGGCGATCTGGGCATTCAGAGAAGAGTCATTCTGGCTGTTGTAGTCGTTCAGAAACACCTCCAGCTGACTGGCCCGGATGGTGGTATCCAGAAGGGTATAAAACGTGTACCGCACATAATCCTTGGCCCAGATGGTATCGGTCCGCACCTGACCTCCCCCGGCACGGAAGGTGGCGGACTGGGATTCTCCCTGTTCCCGGGTGGCCACCACCGTCATTTTGACCGGTCCAAGGAGCAGTTCGCTGCGGATGCCAAAGAGCCCGGATTTCTGGGCACCGGAAGAAAAACTGGCGAAACGGGGATTGCCAGGCAGATTCAGCCGGGTGTCGCCTGCTTCGATCAGCTGGACGATTTCGTCTTCATCTCCTTTGTACTGGAGGCGGACTTTGTTCTTCAGCCGGTTTTCGCGCTGAGAGTCGTGATCAATCAGGACGTTGATTTTCCGTCCCACGGTTCCGCTGAGCAATACCCGGAGTTGCTGATCCAGCTTGAGTTCTGGAAAGGTGGATTGACCCCCGTATTCTGTGGCAATCTGGGAGGAAGAATACCGGGCACTTCCCCCAAAGGTCAGCACCTGGCTGCCTTCAATGCGCAGCCGGCTTCCTTCCCCCAGGTTTCCAAACCCCGGCACCGACACAGGAATTTCGATATCCGGGATCAGACCGCCCCCGGCGTTCTGTGCACGCTGGGTTCGCCGGTACTGGAGTTGCTGGATCAGGCTCTGCGCCAGAACCGAAACATCCCGGGAGGTGTCGGCGAGTGGCAGGTAGCGCAGTGTCTCCACCACCGTGTTTCGGAAGGTCCGCACCTCCATCCACTGTGCGGTCAGGGGGTCGTAGATCAGGCTGTCCCGGAACCCGACAGGTCCCAGCAGGGGATCAGAGAAGGCCAGGGTCGCCAGGATCAGAAGGGACCCGATCACGATGGCCTGTGGCTGTCCTTGATGCCCTGAAGAAACGCCTGGAAGTCCCGAAGGTTCATGGAGAGGGTCATTTTGACCTGAGGAATTTCCCGGGGATGGAAACGGTACCGCTCGGGTTCCGGTTCCACCAGCAATTTGCGAAGTGCCATTTCTCCGTGAAGTCCATCGTACTGCGCATGTACGATACGGCCACCCGCGAAATACACCCCCCGGTGATCCCCGAAGCGGAAGGAACCGGTACGGCTGCTTTTCATCAGCATCACAATGGCACCCAGCATTTTCGGGGATACCTCTTCCACCGGGGAGTGGATCTTTTCCTGAATCTGGGGAATGGCGGTGTACAGATCCTGCTCCACCAGTTTTTTCAGGCTCTGGTAATCCACGGGTTTGGGAATATACTCGTCCGCCCCCACCTCCTCTGCGTGTTTTCCCCGCGCTGCGTCCCTGGAAAGGACAAGGATCAGCGTGTCGCGCCAGCGAGAACGGAGCGCGGCCACAGTGGTCACGGTCACAAAACTGGAGTCGTCCAGATCCACCAGTACCACATCCGGTGGGGAACCGGCCTGAATGGCCTGACTGAAGGCCACGCTGTTGACCACCGGTTGCACCCGGATGCCCAGGGAAGAGAGCAGAAGCTCCACCAGTTTCATGTCCGGGCTGCCGGATTCTACCACCAGGGCGACCGGTTTCTGACTCATGAGACCCTGACCGCCTGCAGTCGCTCCAGAACGTTTTCCGCCAGTTCCATCCACACCTGCACCCGTGGATCTTCAGGATCCTGCAGGGGCTCTCCCCGATCCAGCGCCTCCATCAGTGTGGGATCCAGGGGGATCCTGGCCAGCACCGGGGCGCCAAAGGTCTTCTCCAGTTCCTGTCCCCCGTCTTTCCCGAAAATGGGGGTAATTGCGCCACGAGGCGGGCAACGGAAGCCGCTCATGTTCTCCACATATCCGAGCACGGGGACGGATAATTTTTCAA
>JALUJC010000133.1 GCA_027053375.1 Caldifarciminota bacterium | reverse complement strand
GGTTTGCATCACTTCTTCGGGGGTCTGCGTCGGGGGGAAACCGCTCCGGTTCGCACTCGTGGAGGCCAGACCTTCAGGGAAGGTTTTCAGCAGCATCTCCGGGAAAGGGGCTGCAGGATGGCGAAGGGCCACGCCCCCTTCGGGATTGCGCAGGGGGGCGGGAAGCCGGTCCCCTGAAAGGTTTACCACCAGCGTGAGGGGGCCGGGCCAGAACCGCTGGACAAGACGTGCAACGGCTTCACGGGGTTCCGGGGCATACCGTGAGAACAGCAGGTCACGGTGGTGAAAGAGTACCAGAGGTTTGTGCGCCGGGCGGCCTTTGACCTGAAAGATCCGGCGGGCGGTTTCTTCGGAAGGAATCCCCACAAGGCCCATCACGGTATCGGTGGGCACGGCAACCACCTCTCCGCGCTGGAGGAAGGGGATCAGCGCCCGTGGATCCCTGACACGCACCGGGGACGCCATCAGCGGGAAAACTGCACGCCAAAGATCACCGGAACCGGTCCCTGATCCAGGGGGACGGCAAATTCAAGCGCCAGACCCGCGGGAGGCCAGCCTCCCCGGCCATACCGACGTCGCATCCGGATCCCGAAATAGACCCCCCGGTAACTTCCCGGATCCGCCACCCGAAAGGCTTCAGGGAAGACTTTGGACAGGCCGGTGGCCGCACTCCCCGCATAATCCGGGATTTGCTCCCAGAGGAATCCCCCGTACAGATCCGAATAGGGAGACGGGGAAAAGCTGAAGAGCAGATCCAGCCGGAAGGTCACCAGCTGGCCCAGGGGATGGTAGCCCACATAACCAATCAGCGCGCCGTCCAGTGCCGAAGGGATGCTGGCACCCCCCAGCCACTGGAAGCGAAGAACCGGTCCGATCCCCTCACCCATGGACCCCCGGAGGCCTCCGTCCATGGCCGGTCCCACCCCATAGAGGAGATATCCCCCCAGGTTGGGAATGCCATAGACCCGGCCCGCGCTTTCCGCACGGTTCCGGTCCCCGCGGGAGAGGTAAAGGGGGAAGTTCCCGAAGAATCCCCAGTCCGTATCCCCGGGACGGACCACATGGGCGGTCTGAAAGGTGCCGAAAAAGCACCCTGTCCCGGTCCACAGAATGGTGGTTCCAAGGAGCAGAAAAAGAAGGTTTTTCATCGTTTTTGATAAGCCCGCGGGCGGACTCGAACCGCCGACCTCGTCCTTACCAAGGACGCGCTCTGCCTCCTGAGCTACGCGGGCCCGTGACGGCCTTGCACAGAAGTTCAGAAAAAAAGAGCGGGAGACGGGACTTGAACCCGCAACCCCCAGCTTGGAAGGCTGGTGCTCTACCATTGAGCTACTCCCGCCCGCTGACCGAAAAGCGTGGAGGGGGGAGGATTCGAACCTCCGTAGGCAAAAGCCACCAGGTTTACAGCCTGGCCCCGTTGGCCGCTTGGGTACCCCTCCACGCACCTTTTCAAAGATCGTTCGGCGCTGGAGCTGGCGGAGGGATTCGAACCCCCGACCTGCGGATTACAAATCCGCTGCTCTGCCAACTGAGCTACGCCAGCCCTGCGGAGCGGAATTCTAAAGACCCGGAACAGGACTGTCAAAAAGCCGTGGCGCGCCCGGAGGGACTCGAACCCCCAACCTACGGATTCGTAGTCCGTCGCTCTGTCCAGTTGAGCTACGGGCGCACCGCAGGTTGCATAAGTATAGACAAAGGCAGCGGAATCGTCAATCTTTTATGTAGGACAGGATCCGCTGCGTGATGGATTCCGGCGTGAAACCGTAATGTTCCTGCAGTGCACGGTAGGGCGCCGAAGCACCGAAGTTTTCGATTCCGAGAATCAGGGCGCCGGATCCCACCCAGCGTTCCCATCCCTGCGGATGGGCAGCTTCGATCACCACCCGGTGGGGGATGTTGTTCGGGATCACCTCGCGCTGGTAGGCGGGATCCTGCAGGGAAAAGAGTTCCCAGGAGGGAAAGGAGACCACCCGGGAGGGGATCCCCTGCGCCTCCAGCCGCTCGGCCGTGTCCAGCGCCAGAGCGACCTCCGATCCACTGGCCAGCAGAAGTACACGGCCCGGAGGGGTGGAGGCTTCCCGGATCACATAGGCGCCCCGGTGAAGGCCGGACGCCGATTGCCCCGCCGATCGTTGGAGGGTGGGAACCTTCTGCCGGGTGAGGATCAGGGCGGTGGGGCCTTCCCGCCTCCGGAGTGCGGCAATCCACGCTTCCCGGGTTTCTTCCGCATCGGCAGGACGGATCACCACCAGGTTGGGAATGGCCCGCAGGGCGGCCAGATGTTCCACAGGCTGGTGGGTGGGACCGTCTTCTCCCAGCCAGAGGCTGTCATGGGAAAAAACATAGATCACGGGAAGACGGGAAAGGGCTGCCATGCGGAGCGCAGGACGGAGATAATCCGAGAACACCAGGAACGTCCCGCCGAAGGGGCGAATCCCTCCATGATAGGCCATGCCGTTCAGAATGCCTCCCATTCCGTGTTCCCGAACGCCGAAATGAAAATAGCGACCCTCTGGATGTTCACGGGAAAATGCGGGTGTTTCGGGGATCCGGGTCTTGTTGGAGTCGGTCAGATCGGCGGATCCCCCTACGAGCTGGGGGAGGGAACGGGACAGCGCGGCAAGGATCTTCCCGCTGGCTGCGCGGGTCGCCATCTGTTCCCCGGGGGAGAATGTGGGGAGATCCCGTTCCCATCCGTCCGGGAGGATGCCACGCATCCAGGATTCCAGTTCACGGGCATCCCCGGGATGGTGCTTTTTATATGCTTCCCAGCGCTCTTTCCAGGATTCTTCCTGGGCATTCCCTTCCCGGATCCGCTGTTCCCGTACCCGGCGAACCTCTTCGGGGAGGTGGAAGGCTTCTTCGGGCCAGCGATAGAAGGCACGGGTCGCCCTGAGGTTCTCCGGACCCAGAGGGGCGCCGTGAACACGTGCATTGTCCTGAAGGGGGCTGCCGTATCCGATGTGGGTGCGGACGCGAATCAGGGTGGGGTGTTGCCGGTCCTGCTGTGCTTCCTGAAGGGCACGATGGAGTGCGGCAAGGTCGTTCCCATCCTCCACATACAGTACCTGCCAGCCGTAGGCCAGGAAGCGCTTCTCCACGTCTTCCGTGAAGGTCAGGGAGGTGGGGCCATCAATGGAAATGCGGTTGTCGTCGTAGAGCACAATCAGTTTCCCAAGCCCCAGATGGCCTGCCAGGGAGGCTGCCTCATGCGAGATGCCTTCCATCAGGTCTCCATCTGAAGCCAGCACATAGGTGAAGTGGTCGATCACCGGGAAGTCCGGGCGGTTGAAGCGTGCAGCCAGCAACCGTTCGGCAATTGCCATCCCCACCCCGTTGGCAAACCCCTGTCCCAGAGGGCCTGTGGTGACTTCCACCCCCGGGGTGTGCCCGAACTCCGGGTGTCCGGGTGTTCGGCTTCCCAGCTGACGGAACCGTTTGAGTTCTTCAAGGGGGAGGTCATAACCGGAGAGATGGAGCGCAGCGTAAAGCAGGGCGGAGCCATGGCCTGCGGAAAGGATGAACCGGTCTCTGTTCCACCAGCGGGGATTCTGGGGGTTGTGCCGCATTACCTCAAAAAAGAGCGTATAGACCATGGGTGCCGCCCCCAGAGGCAGGCCGGGGTGTCCGCTGTTTGCCGCTTCAATCATGTCCACCGACCACATGCGAAGGGTGGTGATCACTCGTTCGGCATGCTCATGCGCCATAAGCCGTCCCTCCGTTGTGGGGCAATGATACACCCCGGACCTTGAATCTTCCTGTCGGGATGTGTAGAATCGGAGAGCGATGAAGATTGCGGCCATTGTGAACCCGGTGGCAGGCAACGGGAGGGTCCGCCGCCTGTGGCACCGGGTGGAAAAGGTGATTCGCGAATACGGGTATCGTTTCCAGTCCCTCTGGACGGAGCATCCAGGGCA
>JALUJC010000132.1 GCA_027053375.1 Caldifarciminota bacterium | reverse complement strand
CGCAGCAACTCATCCGGGACAGCCTGAAGAACGACAAGTCTCCGCCGCAGGAGGCGCAGGATCTTCTGGAACTCTACACCCTGATTCAGGAAATCAAAATCCCAACGGGAGGTCTGATAAATGGCTGAGGCAATCCGGGTGGACCTGGAGCAGATTGTCCAGGGGCTCCAGAAAAGAGCATCTCGGGGAGAAATCTCCCTGGAAGAACTGAGGGACGTGGTCCACCGCGTGGAACGCGTCTTCTCAGAGACCGTCCGGTTTCTGGAGAACTATGTCCGTATGACTGGGGGAAAAGAACGGGCATCGGTTGAAAATCTTCTCAAGCGCCTCGCTCCCCTGTCCCATCATGTTCTGTTCGAAAAAGTTCGCCAGACAGCATGGAGTCTTCGGAACGAGAAGGACTTGAAGGACCTGCGGGAGGCCCTGGAGAAGCAGGGCTATCGCATCATCAACCTGGCCCGGGCGGGACGACGAGACGAGGTGGCTTATCTCCTCACCCGGATTTTCCTGGCCTCGGGAAAGGCTCTGCCCGATTCCCTGATCCGGGTGTTTTCTCCCTCGGTCCCCGATGAGATTTTCCGGGCCTGCATCTATGCCTTCGTGGGCGTCATGGGAGAAAAGGAACCGAAGGATTCTGAACAGGGAGGGGAAGGATGAAACCCATCACCGTGACCCTGATCTTTGAGGGCTCCGCCCTGAACCGGGATGAGAAAGTTTCTCAAAACACCCTTTCGGTGAAGAAGATCTCACGTCATTCGGGAGAACACACCTTCATCAGCAAAACCGCCATCCGGCATTATCTCTTTGAAACCCTCATCCGAAAGGGATGGAAAGAGGCCGCCGTGACCAGCGACGGCAAAGTGATCCAGTTTGACATTCGTAGAGACGACATTCTGTCTTCGGAAGAACTGGATGTGTTCGGCTATATGTACACACCCGGGAAAACCGACGGTGAGCGGGGCGGGGCCTTCACCCGGAAGGCACCGCTGGGGATCACGAAAGCCATCAGCCTGGAGCCTTATTTCGGTGACATGGCCTTCTATGCCAACCACCACATGGTGGCCCGGGCGCAGAGGAAAGGGTATGAGGCCACCCCGGATCCATTCAGTAAGGAAGAACACGAAAGTTTCTATCGCGTCTCCTTCACACTGGATACGGAACGGATTGGAAAAGACGAGTGGATCATCTCCACGGAACCCGAACTGGACGGGAATACCCTGAGGCTCCATCTTCACGGGAAAACCTCCGGCAGGGGGAAGAACGCCGTGTCCCACGACAAGTCCATCCCCATCCGGAGGGCCGATCCGGAGAAAAGAGAGGCAGAGACGGAGCGGGGACGCATCCGCTGGGAGCCGCTTGAAGGTGCCGCAGGGCTCTGGAAAGTCACGTTTGAACTCCACGAGGAGGAAAAGCGCCGGCGTGTTCGGGATGTGCTGGAGGCGCTCCGCGACGGCATCGTTGCCCAGTCCTCCGGCGAAACCAACCCCCTCACACCCCTCTTCTTCCTAGCCGCGCCGGTGAGGGTGCCCTCCCCCGTGTTCCACCCCAAAATCACGCTGGATTTTTCGGAGCGTCCCATCCGGGTCCGGGGGATTCGCGACGCCCTGGCCAACGGGTGGGTGGCTTCGCCCGCCTATGTGTATGTGAGCGAGCGCTTTCAGGCCGAGATTCCTCCCGTGCAGGGTGTGGAGATTCGCAAGGACGTGGGTGACCGGGCGGCATGGTCGGGCTGGCTGGATAAGGTCCTGAAGACGGAAGGAGATGCATCTTGAGGGTCCGCGGTCCGGCGAAGCGCATCCCCTGGAAGCACACCCGGGAGGTTCCCATTCCCCCGGAATGGCGTCCCTGGCTCCGGGATCATCCGGAAGGTCGGGCCCCCCTGGAGAAACTCATCCTCCGGGTTCTCCGGTATGGGTCCTTTGACGATGCCTGTTCCGAATGAATTCCTCCAGCGCATGCTGGACCTCGCCCGGGAGGTGAAAACATGGCGTATGGATTTCGGGTGAAAATCTTTCAGCCCACGACCCATTTCCGGGTACCCTTCACCTACAGCCGGCGGCACACCTACCCCATCCCGCCCTATTCCACCGTGATCGGCCTTCTGGCCAATCTGCTGCGGGTGGAAGGCCAGAAAGATCAGCATTTTCAGCACCTGCTTTCGCTGAAACTGGCCCTGGCGGGGACCTTTGAGAGCAAAACCACAGAATATCTCTGGTTCCGGAACCTTTCGGTTGCAGCCCACAAAACCCGTTTCGGAAGCACGAAAATCCGGAGCCTCCAGGGGGTGGCGGAACATCCGGGCGGGCAGATGCCCGTGCGGGTGGATGTGCTGGAGAACTTCACCCTCTGGCTCTGGCTGGCCCACGAGGACCCGGTTTTCCTGAAGCGCCTCCATGATGCCTTCGTCAGCCCCCGTCCCCGGGATGGCCTCCATCTGGGACGGGCGGAGGACCTGCTCATCTTTGAGGCGGTGGAGCCGGTTCGTCCGGTTGAAGAGATGCTGATCGTGGACCGGTTCGGGGGGGCAACGCCCTGGTTCCACTGGATTCCGCAGCATCCCTGGATCCCCGAAGCGTTCCGGAGTGAGGTGGAGCCCCGGTGGACGGCATACGGCGGACTTCGCCAGCGCATCACCAGTTTCTATCGGGTGGTGGACGGGCGACGGGCCTTTGTGTGGGTGGATGTGAAACTCGTGGAGGGCAACTGGCCGCCGAACTTTCCCCGGCTGGTGGACAGGGATCACGAAATTCCGGTGTGGTTCTGGCATCTCTCCGAAGAGGAGCGCCGATCATGGATGGTGTGATCTGGGCCAAGAGTCCCTCAAAAGACGGACGCCCTCCGGTGTCTCTGGCGCAGCATATCCGGGATCTTCAGGAGGTGTACCGGATCCTCGCGCAAAAAGGCCTGATCCCTCCCGACACCCACAGCGATCTGGAGAGAGCCATCCGGCATCACGACCTGGGGAAGGTCCTCCCCTATTTTCAGATCGTTCAGCTGGGGCATCTGCAATATCATCCGGAAGATTTCCGCCACAACGTCCCCCACGCCCTGGCCTCACTCCTTTTCATCCCGGAAGACAAACCTTCCATCCACACGCCGGAAGGCAAAATCCTGGCTGCGGCGGTGGCCTATCACCACTGGCGAGAACGCTATGATCTTTTCCTCCAGCACCGGGACCATCCCCTGCGGGAGTTTGCGAAGAAACTGGCGGAGGATGCGGACTTTCGGGAAGCTCTTCTGCAAAATCTTCAGAAGGAGCTCAGCGGAACGGCACCGGTGGAATGGAACAAAAGCCTGAGCCGCTATCTGGCCCGGGGCGGCAACCTTTATGAGATCGCGCCGCCGCCCTATCGGCTCTACTGGCAGCCTGTCCGGGCGCAGTTTTCCGAACCTCTGGTCCGGAAATGGATCCTCCTTGCGGGCTGGCTCCAGCGGGTGGACCACTTCGCGTCCTTCATGGAGGAAGAGGGGGATATTCAGCCTCAGGATGCCTTTCGGGAGGGAATGCGACCGGCGGTACTCGTAACCCGGGTGGAAGAGGCTCTGCGGAGCCAGGCGGGCGGGACTCTGGATTTCTGGCAGAAGGAGATCCTTCAGAAGATCCGGGGGAAAAACGCGCTGGTGGTGGCGCCCACGGGGATGGGCAAGACGGAACTGGGCCTGCTCTGGGCGGCCCACGCTGGAAAGCAGATGATCTATGCCCTCCCCCTCCGGGTGGCCACCGAGCAAATCTTTCTGCGGATCCAGGGGTATGTTCAGGGAAACGCCGGGATTCTCCACGGGGATGCGGACCTGTTCCTGGAGGATCAACGGCCTGAGCGATTTACGGAGCAGGAAGCCCACCGGGTGCTGGATTTTTCCCGGCAGCTGGCCCTGCCCTATCTGGTGGCCACGGGAGACCAGTTTTTCCCCTATGCCCTCCGG
>JALUJC010000131.1 GCA_027053375.1 Caldifarciminota bacterium | reverse complement strand
AACCCGGTCCGCCACACTCGCCAGATACAGCCCCTTGAGCGGATAGGTGCCTGCGGAGATCCAGATTCGGGTCCCACGCTTATGGAGTGTGTCCAGCAACGCCCGGACCTCCTCGGTCTGTGCCAGGGTCCATCCCCAGCGCCGCACCCGCACCCAGAGCACCGTGGGAGGATGGGTACGCAGGTCACGCAGGGCCTTCATCCAGGCCGTAAAAGAGGGGTCATACCCCCAGGGCCAGCGACGACGTGGAAGTTCGTCAAAGGACCGGCGGACCGTCCAGCGAATTTTACGTCGTTGAACCAGGAAAGTGGGGAAGGGGTGGGAACTCCAGGCCAGCGCGGCCTCCCAGGTCCCCCGTGTGTCCCATCGCGCTCCCACCCGGAGCTGTTCCAGGCCCGGCAGGGTGGCGAACAGGGTATACACATCCGGTTTCAGCGTGTCACCAAAAGCCCCCACATCCACCCCGGGAACCAGGTGAAGCAGAACACCTCCCTCTTTCTTCCACCCACCCCGTGCACCTCCCCATGCATCCAGGGACAGGGTCAGCCAGGCGAATGGACGTAAACCAAGCCCCACCCGGAAAGAATCCACCGACCCGGTTCGAAACACGCCGCCAAAGGATATCCCGGGAGCCGGTCGGAAAAGCACACCGGTGCGAAGCCAGGTGGATCCCTGCGTTCCTTCCAGGGCATAACCCAGGCGCAATGCCTCATTGCCGAAGGAAACCGGTAAACCATAACGGAAAGTCCCCGTTGAGGAGACTTCCCGATCCACCCACAAGCCCATCCCCCAGGCTCCCATCTGCAATCCCGCGCGATCGGAAGAAGTCCAGACGGAGACCACAGGTGCATCGGCTCCTGCAATGGCCGGGTTCAGCGGACTGCCAAGCCCCCAACGAGGGAGTGCCACTGCAGGACTTTCCATCCACCAGGCGAGAAGCAGCCATCCCAGGAAACTCACGGTATTTCCTCCCGTTTCAGGCGCAGAGGACAACGAAGAATCAGGAGTCCCAGCGCCCAGAGATTCCAGAGTACAAAACTCCACAGCAGCGCCTGATCGGCCCCCACCCAGATAAAGGGCACCATCCACAGGAGTTGAAATCCCAGCCCGTGAACACTCACCAGGGTCATCCACCGGGGGGAAGGCGGCGGGGTATCCGGGCAGAAGGCGCGATCCAGCATGGCCATCAGGCGATCCTGCCAGCCGTAGCATATACGGTACATCCCCTGCAGTACACGCAAAACACCCGGAGGATCCCAGGGATACCGATCTTCCCGCCTCTCATCGGGCAGGGCAGTGCGATCGCCCCCCACGGCATGCCGGTAGAGCACATACCCTCGATGAAACAGGGTCCCCTGGAGGGTCATGGAAAGGAATGCCAGGAAGGCAAGCCCGGGCGTCTCCCTCCCCAGAACGGCAATCAACAGGAGGTTGAGCACAAAATCGGCAAGGGAATCCAGGAATCGTCCCACCCGCGAAGGGCGCCGCTGCGCCCGTGCAAGGCTTCCATCCACGGCATCCATCCAGCTTTTTACAGGGAGAAGCAGCGCGCCCAGACGACGATGGAGAAGATCCCCGGAGGCGATCAGGAGAACCGCCATGCCCCCCACCAGGGTATACGCCAGGGTCACATGCCAGGCCCGCACCCGTGTGGGGGTGAGCCAGCGCACAACAGGACGCGCCAGAGGGCGGGCATAGTCTGAAAGATCCAGAAAGGCTGCCCTCCGGGGAACTTTGTTCATTCCAGGAGATACGGGTAGTAGTCCTTGATGCGTGCTTTGAGCGTCCCGAAAAACACGTGGGTGGTGATCTGGACAGGAATCCGCCACGCGTCATCGGAGATCCAGAGCCAGAGGTCACTTTCGGTGTTCAGGATGTTGCGGCCCTGGAAATCGGGGCGGAGCACCAGGCAGGGGAAGGGCCCCAGGCGCGTGCGAACGGTATCCCGTCGTTCCACATATACGGGCAATCGGGAACTCCGGCGATCCACATGATAGGGGAGCCAGAGGGTGTCCCCCACGCGCAGTGTATCCACCAGTCGGACGGCATAGAACACCGCCAGTGGATCCAGGGCGAAGGGAGGGATTCGGAGCGTGTCCGGCGAGGTGCCGGGATACACGGCCCTTCCTGAATCTGATGAATCGGGAGGGAGAAGGTATTCCACCACCGAGCGGTGCCGGTATTTCCCCTCCTTCAAATCCTTTTCATAGCGCAGGGTTGCAGGGGGATCCAGCTGCATCCAGCTGTGAATCCAGTCGGCCACCTGGTACACCACCCGAAACCCCGAGCGGGTTTCAGCCAGAAGGGAGAGATGAACCACCTCTCGCCCCTGAAGGGAGTCACGGCCATGTGAACGGAGCACCAGATCGCCCGCATAGAGCATGCCATAGAACACTTCCATGCGGATGGTCTCACCCGAACGAAGCAGGTCCGCCACACCCTCACGGGGACTCAGTGCCCAGAGACTCAGCGCCACCATCCAGGGGACCATCATTCCCCTGGATCCTCAAAGTGGGGACGAAGGCGGTGATAGGTTTCAACAAGCGCTTCCGGAATCACCTTGACATCACCGATCACCGGCATAAAGTTACTGTCCCCGGACCAGCGGGGCACGATGTGAAGATGGAGATGCTTGTCCACGCCTGCGCCCGCCACACGTCCCAGGTTCAGGCCCACATTGAATCCGTGCGGGTGCATTTCTGCTTTGAGAATCCGAATGGCCCGCTGGGTTTCTTTCATCAGGGCAAGTACCACGTCTTCCGGAAGGGCTTCCAGATCTGCCACATGTAGGCGGGGAGCCACCATCAGATGCCCTGAGTTGTAAGGATAAAGGTTCATCAGGGTCAGGGTGTGTTCCCCACGATGGAGCACCAGGTTTTCCTCCGAGGGTGTCTCCTCTGCCTTCCGGCAGAAGAGACACCCATCCTCCTCATCCACCGAACGGATGTAGACCATCCGCCAGGGTGCCCAGAGCCGCTCCATCAGTGGATCACTCCCAGCTCCCGTCCCACTTTCTCAAATCGCTCCAGGGCAAAATCCAGATCCTCTTTGCTGTGGCTTGCAGAAATCATCACCCGAATCCGCGCTTTCCCGCGGGGAACCGTGGGATAGCCGATGGCCTGTGCGAAAATTCCCTCCTCAAAAAGCCTCCGGGAAAAGGTCTGTGCAAGCTTCGCTTCTCCAAGCATCACCGGGGTGATGGGGGTTTCGCTTTTCCCAATGTCAAAACCCGCAGCCTTCATTCCTTCTTTGAAATAGCGGGTGTTTTCCCACAGCCGATCCACCAGCTCTGTGGACTCCGAGAGGATCCGGGCTGCCGCCAGGGATGCGGCCACATCGGGAGGCGTGACAGCAGAGGAGAACAGGAAGGGTCGGGCTTTCTGGCGCAGGTATTCAATGAGGAGCCTGCTCCCCGCCACATACCCTCCCACAACACCAAAGGCCTTGGAAAGGGTTCCCACCTCCACATCTACCCGCCCATGAAGGCCAAAGTGGTCCACGATACCTCGACCGCCACGACCCAGCACACCCTCCCCGTGGGCATCGTCCACCATCAG
Source organism: Caldifarciminota bacterium (assembly GCA_027053375.1). Classification (GTDB taxonomy): domain Bacteria; phylum Hydrothermota; class Hydrothermia; order S141-80; family S141-80; genus JALUJC01. The sequence continues at coordinate 370 of JALUJC010000131.1, read as the reverse complement.
GATGGCGCCAAATTCATCCGCAAGGTCCGCAATGGCAGGAAGGGGAGCGATATCCCCATCCATAGAAAACACGCCGTCGGTGACAATCAGCATGCGCCTGTATTTCCCCCGGGCCTCTTCCAGTTTCTTTCGGAGATCATCCGGATCGTTGTGTGCATACCGGATAATCTCCGCCCGGGACAACCGACAGCCATCAATGATGGAGGCATGGTTCAGTTCGTCGGAAAAGATCGCGTCCCCCCGTCCCACCAGGGCAGGAATGGTGGCCAGATTGGCGTTGAAACCGCTCTGGAAAGAAATCACTGCCTCTGCACCTTTGAATTCCGCCAGGGTTTTCTCCAGCTCCAGGTGAAGGCTCTGCGTCCCCGCA
>JALUJC010000130.1:10512-11898 GCA_027053375.1 Caldifarciminota bacterium | reverse complement strand
GGTCTCGGTGGCCGAACGTACCCGTGAGATCGGCATCCGGATGGCGGTGGGTGCCACCCGCCGGGATATCCTGATCCAGTTTCTCCTGGAAGCGGTGGTGCTGACCGCCTTGGGTGGGGTGCTGGGCCTTCTGCTGGGGGTGGGGCTTGCCCGCCTGGTGGACTGGCTCACGCCCCTGCCCGCCCGAATCCCGCTGTGGAGTGTGGCGCTTGCCCTGCTGTTTTCTTCCGTCGTGGGACTGTTTTTCGGGGTCTATCCCGCGAAACGTGCGGCGTCCATGGACCCGGTGGAAGCCCTGAGGTACGAGTGATGCATGCGTTGATCCTGGCATGGATTCTGGTGGGGGCCCACACCCCCGCAACGGTGTCGCTTTCCTTCAGGGAAGCCTGGGAGGAGGCCCAGAGATCCAATCCGGAATTGCTTGCCGCCCGGCGTTCGGCACAGCTGGCACGGCTGCAGCTGTGGCAGCAGGCTTCGGACCTGCTTCCCTGGCCAACCTTTTCTCTGGAATACACAGACAAGTCCTATTCCACAGGGGGCGGGCGTGCCCTTCCGCCGGCCCTGATCCGCTATGGTGCCTCCCAGCAGGGGTATACGGAAATTCTGTCCGCGCGTGTCACCCTGTTCAGCCCGTCGTGGGTGGAGGGGTGGATCCGTCAGCATGCGGCGGCCCGCGTCGCGGAGGTCCGCCTTGAAGATCAGCGGGCGAAGCTTCGTCTGGAACTGGTGAAGGCCTATGCCCGCGCATACCGTGCCCAGGAGGAACGGATCCTTCGGGAAAAGCAGCTGGAGAAGGAGCGGTGGTCGTTGCAGCAGGCACTGCGTCGCATGGAACTGGGACAGGGGTCACGTCTGGATGTGCTGAATGCCCGTGTACGCGTGGGACAGGCTGAAGAGCAGCAGGTCCGCGCGCAACAGGAATGGCGCCAGGCACTGGCGGATCTTGCCCGGATCATGGGACACTCCGAACCGGAACCCTGGAAACTGCTTCCTGTGCAGGTGGAGTCTCTTCATGTGGATACCCTGGCGATTCGGGAGCGTGTGCTCCGCGCGGAGCGAACGCTTCGTATCCAGCGTGTCCAGGCAGGAGCGGCACGCCTGCGTTCCTGGTGGTCCTGGGTGAGCGTGCTCCCCGACGTGACCTACAGCTGGGAGTGGTACCGCACCACGGGATCGGGGCCTGCCCTGGATGCCTTCTGGAACGATGCCTCTTTTACCCGGGGATGGTCTGTTTCGCTCACCTTCCCGCTGGGCCGGTATGTGTTCGGCAATGCGCAGACGCGTGTGGAAGCCGCCATGGAACAGGCGCGTTTGCGGGCGGTGCGGCTTCAAACCCTGAAGAATGTAGAAGATCATCTCGCCCGGTGGGTTACCCTGATGCAGCGA
>JALUJC010000130.1:9401-10502 GCA_027053375.1 Caldifarciminota bacterium | reverse complement strand
CTTTGAAACAGGCAGAGGAGGCGGAACATCTCGCGGAAACCCGCTACCGCCTGGGCAGCCTTTCCCTGGAAGACCTCTTTGATGCACGGAACCGGCGACTGGAAGTCGCCCTGCAGCTGCTGCAGGTGCGGCTGGATCTCTGGATTGAATGGGAAACCCTGTTTGACCTCACGGGAGGGAAACCTTGAGAAAACGATGGTGGTTGCTTTTACTGCTCCTGGGCATCTTTGTCGCTGGGTGGGTCTGGATTCGTACCCGATCCCGGACCCTTGCCGTCCAGGCGGTGGTGATTCATCGGACCACCGTACGGGATCTGATCTCGGCAGACGGGATCCTGCATGCCCATCGTGAGGCGGAGATCGCCTCGGATATCACGGGAAAGATCAAGAAGCTGTATGTTCGTGAAGGGGATACGGTCCGTCGGGGAGATCTGCTTGTGGACATTGACCCCTCCGAATACCGCGCCCGTGTTCGCGAGATGCGGGCGCGCCTGCTGGCGGACAGCGCGAAATACCTGCAGATGCTTCGGGATCTCCACCGCGCACAGGCCCTGTTTGCGGATTCTCTGATCTCCCGTGCAGAACTGGAGGAGAAGGAAACCAGCGTCCGCGCGCAGGAAGCGCTGCTCCGTTCGCAGGAGTACGCCCTTCAGGAAGCGGAAGCCAAGCTGGCAAAAACCAGAATCCGGGCGCCCTTTTCGGGGGAGGTGCTTCGGGTTTACAAAGAAGAAGGAGAACAGGCCGTGGCCGCAGGGTTCACCTCCCAGCAGAGTGTGCTGCTTGTGATGGCGGACCGTTCTGTGATGCGGGTGGAGGCCTATGTGGAAGAGACAGAGATGCCGCGGATTCGCGTGGGACAGCGTGCCTGGGTCCGGCTGGATGTGGTTCCGGATCAGCGTTTTCCCGGCCATGTGGTCCGGATCGGGGGCGTCCCCCAGGATTTTCTTAATCCGCAGGAAAGTGAAGGAACCACCTTTCCCGTGTATGTCCAGCTGGATCGCACAGATCCGCGCCTCTATCCCGGCATGAACGCCACCGTGGAGATTCTGGCGCATGTTCGGGAATCCACCCTGGCCGTGCCCTTCACAGCCCTGGGAAGGGA
>JALUJC010000130.1:0-9391 GCA_027053375.1 Caldifarciminota bacterium | reverse complement strand
TCATGCCACCGGTGTGTGGCGGCATGCCCCGTAAACGCCCTGAAGCCTGCCAATCTTGGAGTGGCGGTTGACAGGAACGCCTGCAACGGCTTCGGGGGGTGCGGGAGGGTCTGCAGGAAGGGGATACGGTGATCGTGGGTCCCGCCCGGATACAGCGGATCCTTCGGGAGGGGATGCCGGTCCAGGTGAGCCTTCGTACCTTTCCCGGAAAAGGGGGAAGGAAGGGCGGAAGGAGCCATGGGCGCCCCCGTCATTGAGGTCCGGGATCTGGTCCATGTGTACCGGCGGGGTTCGGTGGATGTGCCGGCCCTGCGCGGGGTGACCTTTCAGATTCAGCAGGGAGAGTATGTGTCCCTCATGGGACCTTCGGGGTCTGGCAAAAGCACCCTGATGCACATCCTGGGATGCCTGCTCACCCCCACTTCCGGATCTTACCAGCTGGACGGTGTGGAAACGGTTCATCTGGGAGAGCAGGAACGTGCCCGCATCCGGCGGGAGAAAATCGGCTTTGTGTTTCAGCAGTTCAATCTTCTGCCACGACTTTCCCTCCTTGAAAATGTGGCGCTGCCCATGATGTATGCAGGTGTTCCGCGCAGGGAACGGCTTCGCCGTGCGTCCTCCCTGCTTGAACGGGTGGGTCTGGGACACCGGATTCACCACACACCCACGGAGATCTCGGGGGGAGAAGCCCAGCGTGTGGCCATTGCGCGGGCGCTGGCCAATGATCCTTCCCTGATCCTTGCGGACGAACCAACGGGAAACCTGGATTCCCGAACGGGTGAGGAAATTCTTGCGCTTTTCCATGAACTTCACCAGGAGGGGCGCACCATCCTCGTGGTGACCCATGACCCCGGGGTGGCTCGCCGGGCTGAACGAATTCTGCGGATGCGGGATGGTCAGCTTGAGACCGCATCAGCTTCCACGGGCTGATGCCGTGAAGTTCTGGGCCGTTCCTTCCTTCGTGTCCCTCATCATGATCGGAGGGTGTGGGAGGGGAATGTGGAGATGGGTGCCAGCCCACCCTGCTCCATTATTCCCTGGATGGCATGCGGCTTTTTGGGGTTCTTGATCCGCCTGTGATCTCCCCGTACAATACGGAACAGGGGGTGATCAATTGCACGTTCTGTACTGGTCTGTGGGTGTTCTGGTTCTCTGGCGGGGGAAATCGCGGCTTTATCCCCTGTGGATGGGACTTTACCTGCTTCTCCTTCCCGCGCTGGTGGAGGCGGATGTGCAACCCTGGGGAACCCTGGTGTTGCTCTCGGGATGGATGGGGTTTCTGGCACTCCGTTACCATTCGCTCCGGCACATGCTGCGGAGGACCGTGGGAAAAGCTTTTTTTCCGTTCCCTTTCTTTTCCATCTATACGATCCTGCTGCTGATCTGGGGTGTTTCCATGGGACTGGCATTCCTGATGGGGCGCTCAAAGCCATCCTATCGTTTCCTTCAGGCCCTTCGTCTCCGCCTGGTGATTCTCACCGGGATTCTTGGGATTCTTGCCTATGCGGCAGTTGTGCAGGAGCCTTTTCTCCTCCTGGCCTCCCAGGGGCTTTTTCTTGTGGTTCTGTCGGAAAGCCTGATCTCTCAGTCCCTGATTCGTCCTTTTCCTTTTGAACATGCCGACGATCTCTTTCAGCAGATTCTTGCCCGTTCCACCATCGGACTTCTGGTGACCGATGTGGAGAACCGTGTGCTGTTCGTCAACCCGACCGCCAGTGAACTTCTGGCGGCGCCGGCGGATCAGCTTGCGGGAAAAACGCTGGAGGAGGCTTTTGGTGCCGCTCCACTGATCAATCCCAGTGTACCGTTTCTGGTGACCTCCTCGGGACGGAAGATCTCCATCCGTGAAGCACCCGTGATGTACCAGGGGGAGCTGATTGGTGCCGCTTATTTTCTTATGGATATTGGTCCCATTGTGGATCAGTGGTCGCGGGTGGAGGAGAGCAGGCAAAAGTTTGAAACCATGGCCATGACCGATGAACTGACAGGCGTCGCCAACCGTCGTGCATTGCTCATGGAACTGGACCGGGCACTGAACGCCTGGATTGCGCATCGGATTCCCTTTTCCATTGTGCTTCTGGACCTGGATGGGTTCAAGTATGTCAATGACCGTCATGGACATGAGACCGGGGATCGTATGCTGATTGAAGTGGCCACCTTTTTGAAGAACCGGGTCCGAAAAACCGATGTGGTGGCCCGGTATGGTGGCGACGAATTTGCCCTTCTTTTTCCCGGGACACGGGCGCGGGAAGCGCTGATCGTGGTGGCCAATCTGATGAAGGAATGGGAACAAACCGAAGCCTGTCAGAACCACAAACTGACTTTCTGCATGGGGGTGGTGGACGCCACAGAACTGACCACCCCTTCGGCCAGGGATTACCTGGTTTTGGCGGATGAGCGTCTGTATCGGGCGAAGAATCTTGGGAAAGGGAAAATCGTGTTTCCCAACGTGCGGGAAGAGAACTGACGCCCCCGTCGGTTTCGATTGAAGGTTCCCCCCTGCTCCTCTACAATCCATAAAAGCGTTCAGCCGTTATCTGAATTCGCAGGATGACAGAGGAGGCAAGCCCATGCAGATAAATATTCGAAAGGTTGCGGTTTTGGGTGCAGGAACCATGGGGTCACAGATTGCGGCGCATCTGGCCAACCTGGGCATGGATGTGCTGTTGCTGGATATTGTCCCCCCGGATCTGACCGAAGAACAGAAAAAGGACCCCGTTCAGCGGAATCGGTTTGCGCTGACGGGGCTGGAGCGTGCGCTGAAAGCCAATCCTCCTGCTTTCCTTGATCCCTCGTTTCGTTACAGGATTCAGGTGGGCAACTTTGAGGACGATCTGGATAAGCTCGGTGAGATGGACTGGGTGGTGGAGGCCGTTGTGGAGCGGCTGGATATCAAGCGTGCACTCTTTGAAAAAGTGGCGAAGGTGGTGGGACCCCATACCCTGGTGACCACCAACACTTCCGGGATTGCCCTGTCTCAGATCGTGGAAGGATTTGATGCCTCCTTCCGAAAACGCTTTTTTGGAACCCATTTTTTCAATCCACCCCGCTACATGTATCTTCTGGAACTGATCCCCGGACCGGAAACCGATCCGGAGATTTTTCAGGGTTTTGCACGGTTTGCGGAGAAAGTGCTGGGGAAAGGTGTGGTGTATGCCAAGGACACGCCCAACTTTATCGCCAACCGGATCGGGGTGTTTGCCATGATGTATGCCCTCCGGAAAATGGAGGAACTGGATCTCACCGTGGAAGAGGTGGATGCGCTGACCGGACGGGAGCTGGGGCGCCCCCGAACCGCCACGTTGCGCCTGGCAGATCTGGTGGGACTGGATGTGCTGCTCCATGTGGCTCGCAATGTCTATGAAAACGCCCCCCACGATGAAATGCGCGATGTGTTCCAGCCCCCGGCATGGCTGGAAGAGATGGTCCGGAAGGGCTGGCTGGGGGATAAGTCTGGCGGAGGCTTTTACAAGAAGGAGAAAGGGGAACGTTTTGCCCTGGACTGGAAGACCCTGACCTACCGTCCCCGTGAGAAGAAGACATTCCCGTCTCTGGAGCAGGCTAAAGTTCAGGATTCTGTGGAAAAACGAATTCTCACCCTGCTGCAGGGCAAGGACAGGGGCGCGGAATTCGTTCGTGATACCCTGTTCACCACGCTCTGGTATGCCGCCAACCGAATTCCCGAGGTGGCGGATGATGTGGTCAATGTGGACCGTGCCATTGAATGGGGATTTAACTGGCGGATGGGTCCTTTCCGGCTCTGGGATCTGGTGGGTGTGGAACGCGTGGTTGTCTGGCTGGAAGAACAGGGTCGTCCCCTTCCACCCATCGTCCAGACGCTGCTGGATCAGGGTAAAAAACAGTTTTATGCATTTCAGGATACCGGACGGGTCTATTTCCATCTGGAGAAGAAGGACTACGATCCTGTCCCCAATCCTGAAGAGGTGATTGATCTGGAAGAGATTAAAAAGCAGAAGGGGACCGTGCTATCCAATGCAGAGGCCAGCCTGGTGGATCTTGGGGATGGCGTGGCCTGTCTGGAATTTCACAGCAAGGCCAACACGCTGGGCCCGGGGACCATCCAGATGGTCTTTCAGAGTCTGGATCGCGTCCGTAAAGATTTTGACGCGCTGGTGATCGGGAACCAGGGGCAGCATTTTTCTGCGGGTGCCAATCTGGCTCTGATCCTTATGGCCGTCCAGGAAGAAGAGTGGGATGAACTGGATCGCATGGTTCGGGAGTTCCAGCGCATGAGCATGGCGCTGAAGTATTTCGAAAAACCCATTGTTGCGGCACCCTTTGGACGGACGCTGGGTGGCGGGACCGAAGTGGTGCTTCACACGGCCGCAGTGCAGGCTGCCATGGAGACCTACATGGGGCTTGTGGAAGTGGCAGTAGGGTTGCTCCCTGCCGGTGGGGGAACCAAAGAGACCTGGATCCGCCATCTGGCTCTGATCCCCGAAGACATCAAGGATTACGTGGATTCGTATGCCTATCTGCGGCGGGCTGTGGAACAGATCGGGATGGCCAAAGTCTCCATGGGCGCTGTGGAAGCTCGAAAGATGCTGTATCTCCGCGACAGAGACGGAATCAGCCCCAACCCCCGTTTCCTGCTCTGGGATGCCAAACAGCGTGCGTTGCAGATGGCACGTGTGGGGTACACACCGCCCGCCCCTGCACGGATTCCTGTGACCGGGAAGGATGGGTTTGCCGCCATTCAGGCCATTCTTTACAACATGCAGGAAGGTGGATTTATCACGGAACATGAGAAATTGATTGTGGAGAAGATCGCGGAGGTAATGACCGGGGGAGACGTTCCTCGTGGCACCGTGCTTACAGAATGGGAGATGCTGGATCTGGAAAGGGAGAACTTCCTCTATCTTGCAGGGACGCAGAAAACCCAGGAACGGATGCAGCACATGTTACTGAAAGGACGTCCGCTCCGGAATTAAGCCATGGAACCCTACCGGGTCAGGTTGGGCGAGACCGAACTGGTGGTGAAGCAGGGGGACCTCACCGAGGAACCCGTGGATGTGGTGGTCAATGCAGCCAACATGCACCTGAAACACGGGGGCGGGCTTGCTGCGGCGATTGTACGGAAAGGCGGACGGGTGATCCAGGAGGAATCGGACCGGATTGGGTATGTTCCGGTGGGTCAGGCGGTGGTGACCACAGCCGGGAACCTTCCCGCCCGTTTTGTCGTCCATACCGTTGGACCCCGCTGGGGTGAAGGAGAGGAGGAGAAAAAATTGCGATCCGCCATCCGGTCTGCCCTGGAGAAAGCCCGGGAGGTGGGCGCCACGCGTGTGGCGCTTCCCGCTGTCAGCACGGGGATCTTCGGCTACCCCAAAAAGGAGGGGACCCGGGTGATTGTGGAAGAGGTGGTTCGCTATATCAGAGAACATCCGGGCGTTCTTACAGAAGTCATCCTGATGGACCTGTCCGGGGAGACGGTCCGGCTTTTCAGAGAGGCCGTGGATCGCGTTGTGGACGAAGGAGGTGAACATCCATGAAACGCATCGGTATGCTTCTTCTGTTCGTGGTGGGGGTGTTTCCCGCGAGCGCTCAGGAAGCACAGAACCGGGTGGATTCCGCGCGCGTGTGGTATTCCATCGGAAAGGACTATTTGCTGAAGAAACGTTATGATGACGCCATCCGGGACTTTGTGAAGGCCCTGGAATACAACGATACTTTTGCGCTTGCCTATCTGGACCTTGCCCAGGCCTATCTGGGGAAGGCCACACAGATTTACGAGCGAAATCATGATGATTCCTGGAAGGCTTTTGTGGATTCCGCCCGTGTGGTTTATGAAACCATGCGGAAGAAACTTCCCGGGGATTCACGCGCCCTTCAGGGGCTCGGCTATCTCTATGGGGTGGTGCTCAAGGATGTGGACCGGGGGCTGAGCTATTACCGCGAAGCCCTGAAACTGGATCCCGAGAATACGGACGTGGCCTTTGGGCTTGCCAAGCTGCTGGAAACCGCTGGACGGGTGGACGAAGCCGAGCAGTTTTTCAAAAACATCCTGGCGAAAGACAGCACCAACGATGCGTATGCGGGTGCTTATGGGTTGTTCCTTTCACGGCAGAAACGGTATGATGAGGCCATCCCCCTGCTGGAAAGGGGTATCCGGAAATATCCCACCAACAAGGACCTGCTGGGGGCCTACGTCCAGTCTGCCCTGGCCATCAACAAAAAGTCCCTGAAAAACAGGGATATTCTTGAAAAAGCACTGGGGTATCTGAACCAGCTGATCGAGATGGATCCGGGGGATGTGCAGCAGTATATTCGTCGTGCCGATATTCTGGACCGTCTCGGTCAAAAGGAACGCGCCCTGAAGGATCTGGATAAAGCCATGGAGCTGAATCCCAATTACGCCACCCCCTATCTGAAAAAAGCGGGCATTCTGCTGGATTTGAACCGTGGGCAGGAAGCTGAACAGCTTCTGCAGAAAGCCCTGGGGCTGGATCAGGTGAAGCAGTACCCCCCCTACCAGGCTGCAGCTTATTCCCTGCTCGGGTACATCTACTATCAGCGGGGATATCGCCAGTACAAAGGGAAAGACTACAAAGCTGCCATGAACTTTTTCAAGCAGGCGAAACAGTATTACACCTCCTGCGGTGCCATCTCCGGAACGCCCTATACCGCCACCTGCCAGGAGATGCAGAAGAAATCAGAGAAGATGGAGAAAAAAGCCTACAGGAAGGATGTGGGCATTGAATGATCGGCCTGCATGGGCCTGATTTTTGTGCTGATTGCAGGCGGATCCTGCGTCATCCACTGGAACGTGGAAGGGCGCTGGATCCGCCTGCAACATGTTGAACATGTGCCTGTTTCTGTTTGTTCCGCATCCCCCTCTTCTCCTGTGCTCTCCCGTACGGCCCAGCGCATCCTGGCCGATCGCGGATTCCCGCTGGCGACCCTTCTGAATCTCCACACACTGCAACGTACAGAAACGTTGCAGGTCCAGGTTCGTGTTGAGGAAGGTCCCCCCGTCTATCTTCAGGAAATCCGGGTTCGCCCCCCCTTCCCCTATCTTCAGCGTGTGCTTCGCCCGTTCAAAGGGAACCTGTTCCGATTGAAGGCGCTGGAGGAGCGATGGGACCCGCTTGAGCAGATGGGATTGTTGACCGGAGTTGTCTGGTCCCTGTATCCTCTGGCTTCGGGATACGGGCTGGAAGTGGAAGCCCATCCCCGCAGTCTCCGGATTCTGGACGGGTGGCTTCAGATGGGACCGGGAGGGACCAGCGGATCGCTCCAGGGATCCTGGATCAACCCTGGCGGAACCGGACGGGAGATCCAGCTGAACATTTCTTCCATCGCAACCTATGAAACCCGTGCTCGTTTCCGATGGATGGATCCCCTGGGGCTCCCTCCCTACTGGCGTGTTCTGGGGATGATCCACGGTGGAATCCGGCCCCGGGAAGACCGTGCGTGGGGTGGCGTGGGCCTGGGAATCTCCGCTCCTGTATGGTGGGGTAACAGTGTGCTCTCCCTTGCCTACGAGGTGGAACAGGATTCGGGCTGGTGGCGAGGTGTGCTTGAGTACCAGACCACCTGGCTGGAACTCTCCTCCTTTGTGCTTTCCGATCTTCGTGCGGGTATGCGTATCCGGATGCGCTGGGAACATCTCCCGGTAAAGCTGTACCTGATCCTGCAGGAAGGGGTGGAGTTGCCCACATCGGATGCGCTCCCCCTGGGTGGGTCGAAGGGACTCCGGGGCTATCCTGAAACCCTGCCCCGGTGGCGGAGGGGGGTGCTGTTCCAGTTTTCCTTCCAGCGTGGCTGGTGGGGGGTGATTGCAGTTCTCGCGCGGACCGCTCGCGCCGATGGGTGGTTGTGGAGCCCGGGTGTTCGCATCGGAACGCGCAACGCTGGTGTGATTTTTGCTATGCCGGCAACCGCCTGGAGGGAGACCCGGGTGTTGCTGGATGCGCAGGTTCGTTACTGACGAACCGCGTTCACCACCGCCAGCACGCCGATCCAGAAGGAACCGTGTCGGGTTTCTGCATATCCCACGCCCCCGGGCATGGCGTGGGCGAGGCCTGCCTATTCCCAACGGTGGCGCCGGTTCCCACGCCCACACGCCCCGTGGGTGGTGGAAGATCTGTGGCGTTTCTCGCAGCCCGTTCGCCGTCACGGGTGTACGCGTCACCCCGGTGACCGATCCGAAAAGCCGGGCGCTTCATGGGGAAAGCAACGTGTGGAGTGTGTCCGAGAGTTTTCGTTGAGAAATGGGTTTGTTGACCACCACCAGATCCGGCAGTTCGGGGTGGGTGCGCGGATGGGATGGATGGCCGGTGAGGAGCACCACGCGCAGGTCGGGGTGGAGTTCCCGCAGCCGAACCGCGAGTTCCAGACCGTTCATCTGGGGGAGGGAGTAGTCCACCAGCAACAACACAGGCAAATCGGAGGGATCCAGGGCGTGGATTGCATGGATCGGCTGGGCAAAGGCGCTCACCCGGTATCCCATACGTTCAAGCAGTTCTTTTAACCGTTTGCGTGTCCGGGCGTGATCTTCCACAAGAAAAAGGTGCTCTCCTTTCCCGCGGGACCATGAGGAGGGGAGATCGCGATCTTCGGACGTGGCATGGGTTGAAACCTCCTGAAAAACAGGGAAATAGAGGGAGAATGTGGTGCCTTCTCCAGGCTGTGAGGTTACGTCGATGGCGCCCTCATGTTGCTGGACAAGCCCGTAGACCTGAGGAAGCCCCAGTCCGGTCCCACGGGCATGTTTCGTAGTGAAGAATGGCTCAAAGATATGATCCAGGGTGGTGGCATCCATGCCCACGCCGGTATCCTGGACCTGGATGCGCACCCAGGTGGCGGACCGGGTCCGCAGCTCCGGAGGAACCGGGGTTTCTTCAGCGGGAACCACTTCCAGCGCCAGCGTAAGAGTACCCCCTTCAGGCATGGCGTCGGCGGCATTCTGGGCAAGATTTAACAAAATTTGCTGCAGGTGGGTGGGATCCATCTGAATCCAGATCTCCTGGCCGGGAAACCGGGTCACCATATGGATGCTGGAGGGAAGCGTACGGCGGATAAAGCGGAAGAATTCTTTCAGAAAGCGGACGAGTTCCAGTGGAACCCGATCCGCAGCTTCGCGCCGGCTGAAGTCCAGCATCTGTCCGATCAGGGTACGGGCATGCCGGATTTCTGTGAGGATGTCCTCAATCTTTTGACTGATTTCCGGTGTCTCCGCAGGGAGTTCTTCCCGAAGCAACTCAGTGGTGGTGGTCAAGACCTGAAGAATCTGGTTGAAATCATGGGCGACGCCTGCAGCCAGCTGCCCAATGGCTGCAAGCCTTTGCTGCTGTTCAAGGTATTTCTCTTTCTTTCGTTGCTGTGTAACGTCCTGAAACACCAGCACACAACCAGGTTCTCCCTGTGG
>JALUJC010000129.1:368-3947 GCA_027053375.1 Caldifarciminota bacterium | reverse complement strand
TCGTCATAGGGGGCGGGATGGCCCCCATAATCCACCACGATCACACCCACCGTCCTGGGCGTGCGGGCGGGCTCCAGGGTATCCACGGTGACCACCCCCCATCGCGCATCCACATCCACGAACACCGGAATGCCTCCCCGGTGGACCACCACATTGGCGGTGGCAGCAAAGGTGAAGGAGGGCACCAGAACTTCATCCCCGGGGCGCACATCCAGAAGATGCAGCGCAAGGCTCAATGCCGCTGTGCAGGAAGACGTGGGGAGGGTGGGGTATCCCCAAAAAGCCCTCAATTTTTCTTCCAGTCGCCGGTTCCAGGGTCCGCTGGTGAGCCATCCTGACCGAAGAGAGGCAACCACCGCCTGAATATCCTCTTCGGTGATCCACGGGCGGTGAAAGGGCAGCGGGGAGGTCCGAACCGGCGCCCCCCCTTCAATGGCCGGGCGCGTTCCCACGATGCAATTTGCGAATACGCTGCTGTGCTTCTTTCAGATTCTTCCTCAGGGTCTCAATGGTTTCATACACAGGTGTGAGATCCTCGTCCGGCTCAGGCGGATACACTTCCGTATCCAGATCTCCCAGAGAAATCCGGAACAGCGATTCCCGGAGGGTGGTGAGTGGAGAAAGAATCCATCGGGAAAGGAAATAAGGAAAAAGGAGAAACACGAACAGACTCATCAACATGAAAATGAAACTCAGGGATTTTTGCCGGTCTGCCTGTTTCCGCAGCTGTGCAATTTCCTCATTCACCACCTGACTCAAACGTTCCATCACGGGCGCGGATGCTTCCAGGAGATGCTGATAACGCTCCTGAAACTCCTTTCGGGGAAGCCGCCGGAAGGGGACGCCTTCCAGAAGCGCCTCCGCCCGTGCGCGAAGCGTATCCAGTGCAGGGCGAAGGGAACCGAGGGCCGGACTTCGCTCTGCAGCAATACGAAACAGGGAATCGCTCAGTGCCACTTCCTTCCGCAGGTCTCCGGCGAAACGGGGGTCCCCTGTTCGGGCAAACTGTTCGGCCGCATACAGAAGAAGGGGCGGGCTCATGGATAGGCGGTGAAGGAGTGAGATTCGTTGAACGCCCTGCTCTGCCCGGAGAGAAAACCAGTAGGACAATCCCTGACCCAGAACAAGCAATCCTGCAAGCACCAGCGTGGTCAACAGGAGCTTTTTCCTCATCATTACACCGCCTGTCCAAGATGAGAATTCAACTTCTGCTGGATTTCCTGAATCTCCGATTCAACCAGCGTTTCCAGCTGACCCAATCCTTTCCGCTGGATGGTTCGCCGGATGGCTTCCTGCATACATTCCCACAACCTTCTCGCCAGTTCTTCCGGCGTCACGGCTTCTCCCGCTTCCATGCGGATGCGGTCCCTGGAGATGTCAATATTTCCCACCAGCGGATCCAGAAAAGGATGGGCTTCCGCGCGTTCTCGCATCACCTCACGGAGCACCAGATCAAAACCCGGACCCGTATCCCCTGTGGAAACCACAAGTCGTTCCAGCTGGCGGTATGCATCGGTCAGCAACTCTTCCAGAATCTCCTGGGTATGGCGCGTTTCCATCCGTTCAATGGCTTTCTCCACAGAGAAGATGGAAAATTTGCGCTTTTTCAAAAGGTTCTTGGCTTCTTCTACAGAGGTTTCCTCATCGCGTACCACCGCCAGGACCGGTCGTCCTTCCGCGATGAACAGCATCACATCCCGCTCAGGTTCGCTGACAAGATACCCTGTGAAAGAGGAATAGGACACTTCTTCCAGAAAGGTGGAAAGGTCAAAGGTTGTGCCTTCCACGCCCACCACCACCGGATCGGCATCTTTCTCCGTAAGCAAAATCAGGAACACATCCGGGCTGTAGGTATGTGCAGAGACCCACCCCTCACGATCCGGGGGAATGGCGCGAAGCGCCGACAGCAGCGCCTCCTCAGACTCCATGGGCTCCCAGTTTACCTCTTCCAGAATCCCTTCCCGGGTCCGCGTTTCGTGAAAGGCGCGCACAAAGGTCCCATCGTAGTAATCCACAATGAACCCTTCCAGATCATAAAGGATCTCCACCCTGCCCGTGAAACGATCCGCTTTCAGAAACTGAAGATAGCGTGGCAGATTCAGGTAACTGGTGTGCAAACGCTCATGCAGGACAGATCCAGGAAGCAGAAAGGTTACCGGTTCCATAGCTCCACCACGTTGTTTTCAGTCTCCCACAGGCGCAATCCCGCCAGGTGGGAGAGGGTTTTCGAAAGCTCACCATAAAAGAACAAAAGGAGATTCTCCGAACTGGCCACACGGTCCCGAAAATAGGGCACGTCCTGATCCAGTCGGCGATGGTCCACCATTTCCAGGACGCGTTGAACCGCCTGGTCCAGGTTGCGCACGTCTTCCAGCTGACCGGTTTCCGGATCCACCTCACCTGCGATGTAAACCTCCAGAATGTAATCATGGCCATGGCCGCCAGGGCGGGAACATTTCCCGTATACCTGGAGGTTCTTTTCCTCGTCCCATTCTTTCACACGCATCGCATGAGATGCAGAAAAACGATACCGCCGGCCCAGCATCATCACACCGGGTTGCAGAGGACGTTCAAAGGAAAACCGCGCAGAATCCATAAAAGGAGCAACCCCCACGCTGGCCATCAGATCCTCTCCCTCCACCACCCGCACCCCCGCCAGTTGTAACCCCTCCGGGAGCAGGGACGCAATGCGATCCCAGAGATACCGGGCAATGTTTTCCGTGGTGGGAAGATGATCCCGAAAAAAAGGGATGTCCCGATCCAGACGACGGTGGTCCAGTTCTTCGATGATCGGATCCACCCACCGGCGTACATCGCTGAGGTTGACTACCATACCGGTCACCGGATCCACCGGCCCCGAAAGGGTCACGAACACCGTATAGTTGTGGCCATGATCCCGGGTTGTGGGTCCGAACACCTGAAGATTTTTCTCTTCGGACCACGCCGGAACCCAGTATCGGTGGGAAGCGGAAAAGCGAAAACGGCGCGTGAGCAGAACATTCACAGACGCAGATCCCGGTCCAGCTTCTGGAGGTAGGGAAGGCGATGCGTACGATACCATGTCTGTACATACTCCACGATCTCTTTCAGGGGTGTTCCCGGGCCAAAAATTCTGCCCACACCCATGGATTCAAGTTTTTTTGCATCTTCCTCGGGAATAATCCCCCCTCCAAAAAGCAGGACGTTCTCAAGGCCATGCTCCTTCATCAGGCGAAGGATTTTCGGGAAATAGGTCATGTGGGCGCCGGAGAGGATGGAGATGCCGATGGCGTCCACATCCTCCTGGACCGCAGCCTGTACGATGCGTTCCGCGGTCTGGTGCAGCCCCGTATAGATCACTTCCATCCCCGCATCGCGCAACGCACGCGCCACCACCTTCGCACCGCGGTCATGCCCATCAAGACCAGGTTTTCCGATCAGCACGCGAATCTTTCGTTCCACGCTGTCACGCTCCCGTTTGGAACATTTCAAATATACGCAGAACCCCGCACACTGTCAAGGTTTTACATGCCTGCTTCTCATCTCCCCCATCGGGGTCACCCGAGGGTGGGATCCTGCCACATCCAGGGAGAGAATCAT
>JALUJC010000129.1:0-358 GCA_027053375.1 Caldifarciminota bacterium | reverse complement strand
ATTCCACGCACCCCGTGGCGTTCCTGTATGGATGGCGCAGGTACCCACCTACGATGCAGCAAAATACAGGTCCGTCAGGATCTACAGTGTATGGAATCCAGCGAATACCGCGTCTTTCTGTATCCTGATTGCGGCCCCTTCAGCATCTTGACGAACCCCTGATCATCCCGTATCATCATTCCAAGATGATAATAATTATCATTTGTAAACGTTGTTCAGTTATGTAAGAACAGGGAGTGAAGGATGGGAGAACGTCAGTCTTTCCAGCGCCTGAAAATCCTTGAGATTCTTGAACGCGGGGGACACTGGAGTGCGGAGGACCTTTACAGAGAACTCAAGGCAAAGATTCCCACGCTTT
>JALUJC010000128.1:7017-11938 GCA_027053375.1 Caldifarciminota bacterium | reverse complement strand
CTCTTATGCTCCTGGGGATCGTACAGGTATCCCGGGAACCCGTCAAGTCTAACAGGCACGCTCCTTCGCCTGCACAGGGATCCCCAAAATCAGGAATTTACTCGCGTCACGTCCGGGATCTTCCTGGAAGCGGATGAATCCCGCGTGATCCGTCGTGGGAATGTTTCATAAGGCCAGGCAACCCTTGAAAACCCAGCCTTCATACTGTACACTCAAGCATGCAACGACATCCTGGAAAAGGAGGCTTTCTTTGAGTGCCTGGGTAAGTGTCTGGCTTCTTTTTCTCCAGCTCGCGGCACCGGCGGACACCCTGATCCCGCTGGACACCGCTCAACTGGCACCCCGTCAGCTCACCGCAGAGGATGTTCCCAACGATGACGGTTCTGCCCTGCGCATCCAATGGGAAGCACCGGCGCTCAGGGATCCGAACCATCCCCTCAAGGGATATCTGTTATACCGTAAAGCGGTCGGGGAAGAAAACTGGGTACAGGTGGACGAACTGGGCCCTTCCGATCTATCCTATAAGGATACGGACCTCAAAGCGGGACGTGCATACCTGTACCGCGTTGTGGCGGTTTATCCTCAATTGACCGCCGCAACGGAATTGCGCGAACCTGTTCGTCCCATCCGACAGTGGCTTCATCGTGGACGGTTGAGCGCCCTGGTGATCTTTCTCCTGTATTCTGCCATCTTTTTCGCCTACCTTCAGCTTGCAGAGCGGGACGCGACGCTCTTTATTCGGAAAATCCCGGGACTGGAAGCCATTGACGAAGCGGTGGGTCGGTCCACCGAGATGGGACGCCCCATCCTCTATACCTTCGGCATGGGAGTGATGACCGATCTCGCTGTGATTGCCTCGCTGGCCATTCTGAAGCGGGTGGCCCGGAAAGTGGCGGAATACGAGACCGACCTGATCATCCCTAACTCTGATCCCGTGGTGATGTCCGCAGCCCAGGAGGTGGTCAAAGAGGCATACCTGGAGGCCGGTCGTCCGGATCTGTACGACGAGAACAAGATCTTCTTCCTTACCAGCGATCAGTTCGGTTATACCGCAGGCGTGGACGGCATTATTATGCGGGAACGACCCGGTGCTATTTTTCTCCAGGGTTACTTCTTTGCGGAATCCCTGATTCTTGCGGAAACCGGTTTCTCCGTTGGTGCCATCCAGATTGCCGGGACCAACGCCGTGACCCAGCTTCCTTTCTTCATTGCCGCCTGTGACTATACCCTGATCGGAGAGGAAATGTTTGCCGCGTCCGCCTATCTGACTCGTCAACCCACGGAGGTCGCCAGCATCAAAGCAGAAGATATGGGGAAATTGCTGATCGCCATCACCATCCTGGCGGGTGTGCTTCTGGAGACCCTCGGCATCCACTGGATGAGCAAACTCTTTACGCTCTACTGAGAGGAGGCAGGACATGCAACGGGAAGTGCCACTTTTTATCACGTTCATTACGGGAATCTTGCTGATCATTGCCTTCTTTGTTCCTCCCGTTTCAAAGCTGGAGGAAACCTTTCTGGACTGGTACTCCATTGTGGCGGGGATCACGCTGATTCTTGGTCTGGACAGCCTGATCATTCACCACCTTCGGAAAATTCAGTGGAAAAAAGAAGGCTGGGTTCACAGCCTTGCGCTCATCCTGAGCCTGAACCTCACGTTGCTCTGGGGCTTCTGGTCCTGGTGGAAGTCGGGCAGTCCCTTCGCGCCCAG
Source organism: Caldifarciminota bacterium (assembly GCA_027053375.1). Taxonomy (GTDB): domain Bacteria; phylum Hydrothermota; class Hydrothermia; order S141-80; family S141-80; genus JALUJC01. The sequence continues at coordinate 10,227 of JALUJC010000128.1, read as the reverse complement.
TGCTTCCTTTCTCCTGTATTTTTATACGTACGTGTTCATTCCTCTTCAGGCCACCATGTTCGCGCTTCTTGCTTTCTTTATCGCCTCTGCCGCCTTTCGTGCTTTCCGTGCCCGCAGTCTGGAAGCCACACTCCTGCTGATTTCCGCCACCATTGTGATGCTGGGAAGAACCCCCATCGGACACAAAATCCATCCCTTTATCCCGGTGCTCTCAGACTGGGTGATGAACTTCCCCCAGCTTGCGGCAAAACGGGGGATTTTTCTGGGGATTGCACTGGGCGGGATCGCCTTTTCTCTCCGTGTGATCCTCGGGATGGAGCGCTCGTACCTGAGGTGAGACGATGAACACATTCTGGATTCGTGTGCAGCAGATGGATCGGCGGATTCTGTACATCGTCCTGGCGCTGGGGGTGCTGGTCCCCATTCTCGCCCGCTGGAAGATGGACATTCACCCCTCCCCAGAAGTGAAAAAAGCCTATGACTTTATTGAAGCGCAACCGGAAGGGTCAACCTTTCTGATCTCCATTGATTACGACGCCGCTTCCATGCCCGAAGTGCAACCCATGCTTCATGCCATCCTCCGCCACATCTTCAGGAAAAACGACAGAGTGTTGATGATCGCCCACTGGCCGCTGGGCGTTCCCCTGGGGCAGCTGGCTCTGGAGGAGGAAGCCCGTCGTGCCGGAAAGGTGTACGGGAAAGATTACGCTTTCCTGGGATTCCGTCCAGGTCTGGCGGCCGTGATTGTGAATATGGGCAAAGATTTTCGGAGTGCCTTTTCGGAAGACTACAAGGGAACACCGCTGGACTCTCTTCCCGTGGCGCGTGGGATCCGGAACTATGATCAGATCGCTGCTGTGATCGGGCTGGAAGCAGGATCGGTGGGAGATGCATGGGTCCAGTATGCCCAGGCGCGGTATGGGGTGCATGTCATTCTGGGCTCCACGGCGGTGGTGGCGCCAGACTACTACCCCTATCTCCAGGCCAACCAGATCGTGGCCCTGATCGGAGGCCTGAAAGGGGCTGCTGATTATGAACGTCTTGTGGGCTATGTGGGCACCGCTTCCACGGGAATGACCACCCAGTCCGTGGTTCATCTGCTTTTGATTGGCTTTATTCTCCTTGGTAACCTCGCATATGCGCTCGGGAGGCGTCAATCATGATGGTGGAAATGTTCTGGACAACCGTGGCGGCGCTGCTGACGCTTGCCATTTTCAGCTTTCTCTATGAGGACAATCCTTTCTACAAGATTGCGGAACATATCTATGTGGGAAGTTCCGCGGCCTTCATGTTCATCTATGTGCTCTATTTCGACCTCTGGCCCAAACTCTGGACGCCCTTCTTTTCCAAGCTTTTCCATGGGAACCTGAGTGGCATTACCTCCTCGCAATGGTGGCTGATCATTCCCACCATCCTCTCCGTGATGATGCTTACCCGCCTTCTGGGTCACGTGGCACCCCAGGCGATGTGGATTTCCCGATGGCCCATCGCCTTCACTGTGGGCGTGGGGTCGGGGCTGGGGATTACCGGAACCCTTCAGGGGATTCTGGTACCTCAGATCAACGCGACTTTCCTCCCTCTGTGGACCTCCAGTATCCTGCACACATTCAACAACTGGATCATTGTCTTTGGAACCCTGACCACGCTGGCCTATTTCTATTTCAGCGTGGAACACAAAGGGGTCCTGGGAGGTATGGCACGGGCGGGGATTGTGTTTATCATGGTAGGATTCGGCGCCTCTTTTGGGTACACCGTCATGGCCCGTGTCTCTCTATTGATCGGAAGGGTTTACTTCCTGGTGCATAACTGGTTGCATCTGGTATGACCGCCACCTCCCGAATCCATCGTCTTCTGTGGGCGGGAGGGGCGGCACTCCTGGTGATGGTTCTGGATGTGAGCACCAAATGGTGGATCCAGAACCATTTTTTCCTTCATCAAAGCCAGCCCGTTCTGGGCAACGTGTTGCGTTTTACATACGTGCTCAACCCCAACGCCATCTTTGGCCTCCCCCTGGGAAATCCATGGCTGTATTACACCTTCGGGATCCTCGCCATCGGTGTCCTTCTTACGCTTCTTCTCTTGGAACATCGTGTTCCCTATCTGATCCTGTACGGACTGATCCTTGGGGGTGCGCTGGGCAACCTGCTTAACCGCATCTGGCTTGGCGCCGTGGTGGATTTCATTGACGTGGGGATCGGATCCTACCGGTGGTACGTGTTCAACGTGGCGGATGCGGCCATTTCCACCTCGCTGGTGCTGCTGCTGGTGCTGGAATTCCTTCCCCGCACCGGGAGCGACACATCCACGCTCCCCGATGAATCCTTCCACCCGGAACCGGAGGAAACAGGATGACCGGATTTCGTGTACACGGCAGCATCGCTCCACCTGTCCATCGGAAGAGACCATGACCACGCCTCCTCCCTCCGATATCAACGCCTTCCTGGACCAGCTTCCAGGATGGGTTCGTCATCCGGAGTTTTCCTGGCCGATCTTCCTCCAGGAACTTTCCCGGCTCCTCAGTGCGGATCGCGCCGCACTCTTTCTTCTGGACCCGCTCAACCCCACCCGGATTCGCCAGATCACCACCCACAACCTTTCGGAAGGGTATGCCGAACGGGTGCTCGAACAACTCTCGCATCTTCCCGGTGGAGCACTTCTCCGAAAATCTCAGTACAGGATTGAGGTCTGGAACCATATTCCCCAGCATCCTGACGCCAGTGAGACGCTGAAAAAGCTTGCCCGGGAGGAAGGATACCTCTCCGCGATCCTCGCTCCGCTTACTTTCGACGGGAATCGCCTGGGGGCGCTCACACTGTATAAAAACGACGGGACATTCTCCAGCCTTGAAATGGAAATGCTTCACCTGATCGCCCGCGAATTCAGCATTCTCTACCACCTGATCCACACGGATAACCTTCGCCGCAAACAGTTGCTTCTTCTTGAAAACACACGGCAGATCTCCCGGAAGATCGTCACGGGTGAATTTACCCTTCGGGCAGGTATCAAAGAAATCCTTCATGTTCTTCGTTTGTTGCTGACCTATGAACGGGCCTTTATCCTGGAGAATCTGGGAGACCAGAGCCGGGTCCTTGCCAGCATGCCGGACACCGGGATCAACGTGTTTCTGGAGGGTCCTCTACCGGGAGAACTCCTCCATGGAGACGGTACTGAACTCCCAGGGATTCTGTACCCACTTCAGATGGAGTATGA
>JALUJC010000128.1:0-7007 GCA_027053375.1 Caldifarciminota bacterium | reverse complement strand
CCTGGGGACTGTTTCCACTGGACTCCCACCGGCGAACCCTGGGACATCTTCTGATCTTTCGCGGAAACACCGCCCACTTCAGCCCTGCTGAACTGGAGGTTCTGGAACGGTTTTCCTCTCAGCTTTCCATGTTTCTAAGCAACGTGTACCTGATCCTGGACATCAAGCGAGAACTGGAAATCCAGGAAACGCTTTTCCGTCTCTCCCAGAAATTGCGTCACCAGAGCACGATCCGGGAAGTCTCCAGTGAAATTCTTCGTGAGGTGATGGCTTTCTATCAGTCCACGGAAGGGTTTGTGTTGCTTCAGACCGCAGAGGGATGGAAGGTGGAGGCCACATCGGGGGGCGTGTCCGAAAACGAAAAAAACCACGCGGGAGATCGTGCCCGTGAAATTCTCAAAGCTCTCGGGGATCCCCCCCACCCTCTGCTTGCCTCACCCGAGGAGTTCCCGCCCTCGCTTCAGCGCTGGCTTCGATCCCCTTATCCTCATCTTGTGGTTCCCATTCACAATACCCACCATGGCCTGATCGGTCTCCTGGTGGTGGACCTGCATCCTTCCCTTTCCACTGCACCGATGGTGGACACCCTGGCCCGACTTGCCACCGAACTCGCCGGAACCATTCTGGAACGTCTGTTCGCCGAGGAACACATCCTCAAAACCTACCAGGAAACCCTGGATCTTCTGCTGGAAGCGCTCTCCGCACGTGAACACGGAACGGCCGAGCATACGGATCGTGTAACACGATGGGCCATGGTTCTTGGCCGGGAACTCGGGCTCAATGAGGACGAGATGAGCATCCTTTACTGGGGCGCCCTTCTTCACGATATTGGAAAAATCGGGGTTCCGGATTCCATCCTCCAGAAACCCAGCGCGTTAACCGATGAAGAATGGAACTGGATGCGACAGCATCCCCAGATTGGTGCCCGTATTCTCTCCCGCAGCCATTTCCTGGAAAGCGCACTGGAAGTGGTGCAGTATCACCATGAACGCTGGGACGGTCAGGGATACCCGGAGGGTCTTCGGGGAACAGAGATTCCACGCCTTGCCAGAATCTTTGCCGTGGTGGATGCCTTTGATGCCATGACCTCGGACCGACCCTACCGAAAGGCCATGTCCGTGGAAGAGGCCCTTATCGAACTGGAACGAAACCGGGGAACCCAGTTTGATCCCGAAGTGGTGGACGTGTTCGTACACCTGATTCGCACACGGCCAGACATCCTGAAGGAAGCACGAATTATCCCACCCGCGGGTGGGGCACTCCGAAAGTTCTTCCGACGGATGTAAATCTATGGGTACATCGCGCAGGACGGGGGTCCTCCTCCTGGGGGTGATCTTTCTCTGGGGCGTTCTCCCTGCCCGGATCGGGGGTCCCTCCCTCCCAACGGACAAACTGATCCACCTCGCCGCGTTCTTTCTCGCGGGTTTCTACATTGGCTACAGGAAACGGGACTTCTGCGGCCTCCAGACCATGATTCTGGTGGGGCTTCTTCTGGAATTCGTTCAATCCATGACCCCCTACCGGAGCCGCGAACTGGGGGACTGGGTGATGGACCTGCTGGGGGGAACCGCCGGGTATCTCCTGCCGCATCGTATTCGGCCCCATCTGGACAGGTGGCTGTTGAGTGGACTGGGGATGGGAAATCTCCCCGGTGGACCCGGGACCTATGCCAGCCTGGCGATGGTGCTTCTAATGGGGTGGCTTCAGCCCTCGCCGCTCACGCTTCTGGGCATGCTGGTATTTTTCACACTGGCAGGGTGGCAGAGCATTCTGCACCTGCTGGATGGTCCCGATGATCCTTCATGGATTGTGCTGGACGAAATGCTGGGGATGGGGGCGGCCCTTCTTTTGATCCCTTTTTCCTGGAAGAATTACACAGCCGCCTTTGTGTTATTCCGGATTCTGGATATCGCCAAACCCCCTGGAATCCGGCATCTGGAACGGGTTCCCTATCTTGGCATTTTGCTGGATGACCTTGGTGCCGGGCTTGTGGCGGGAGGAATTCTCTGGCTCGTGGTGGGCTGATCCGCTTCCACGATCTCACGTTGGATCCGAACAGACAGATGGGTGAGTGCCTCATAGGGAATGGTTCCGGCAGCCTCAGCCCACGTCCAGAGATCCATGGCGGGAGGTTCTCCGAGAAGCAACGCCCATTCGCCGGGATTGGGTACAAAGGGCAGATGGGTGAGATCCACAAGGGTGAGATCCATGGTGATGGCACCCACCAGTGGAGCCTGGAATCCCCGGAAGATCGCCCAGCCCTTCCCACTGAGGGCGCGCGGAAGTCCGTCTCCATATCCGATCCGCAGTACCCCGATGCGGCCGGGGCGGGAAGTCACAAACCGGTGGCCATAGCTCACACCCGTCCCGGCAGGGACATCATGCACCTGAACCAGAGGAGCTTCCAGACGCAGGGCAAAACGCAGAGGATCCGGTTCTTTCCGTACCGGATGCACCCCGAAAAGCCCGATCCCGGGGCGGATCCAGCGCTGGGGCAGGGAAATGCCACCCAGCGCCACCGCTGTGTTGGCAAGATGCGCAGGGACTTCCTGATGCCAGAATGAACGCAGTCGCTCATGATACACGTGCGCTTTTCTGACCGTCTCCTCAAAAGGTGAACCGTCTTCCGGGGTGTGGGCAAAATGTCCCATCCACGCACGCGGGGGACGGTCCCAGGGCCAGCGGGAAACACATTCACTCCATTCCTCCCAGCCGAACCCTGTCCGGACCATATCCAGATCCAGGGATACATGGATCCGCTCCGGAGGAATCACCTCCGGGTCTGCGGTGACAAGATCAAACATCTCCCTGGAACCCAGCGCCACGTGCACCCCTTCTTTTCCAATCTCCCGAAAAAGTCCATGATCATAAAAGGGATACAGCAGCAGAATACGATCCGGAGGGACCCCCAGGGTCCTCAGCGGTGAGATCTCATCCGGCGTGGCCACGGCATACCAGGCCACCTGTTCCACGGGAAGAACACGGAGCCACCAGGAAACCCCCACCCCATAGGCATCGTCCTTGACCACAGCCACCATCCGGGAAACACCAGAACGCTCCAGCAGAATCCGGGTATTATGGACCACCGCATCCCGAAGGATGCGAAGACGGGGGTTCATCCCTTTCCACGCCGCAATCGGAAGACTTTCAGCACAGCCCGTCCAATCCATCGGTCCAGGCCGATGAGTTCCGGACGGAACCGTAACAGCGGGTGATCCCTCAACTGTTCCACCAGTTCCCGGGAAGCACGAGACAGTTGTTCCAGTTCGGGCTCCATGGCCTGTACCATCTGGTCAAGACGCCGGACCAACAATCGCAGATCAATCAGCAACCAGTACAGCAACGCAAAGACCCCGAGCAGCAAAAGATCCAGGATCAGCAACGCAAAGGCCACAATCCACAGCGGTGTTGTACTCATGATGGTTCCTCCTTCAACCGGAGCACCCCGGAAGATTCACCCTCATACACCACCCGGGAACGCCCCAGATTCTTCGCCTGATAAAGGGCTTCATCCACACGTGCATAGACCTGATCCAGGGAATAGGTTTGCGCTTCCCCCTGTGCGGGGATCATCACTACCCCGGCACTGAAAGAGGCAAGAGAACGTAACGCTTCCCCCACAAGCTGTTCCCATGCCTGCTGAATTCGGCGAAGGATCTCCAGCACCACCTGAACCGATTCCACCTCAAGAAGCACCAGCGCAAATTCGTCTCCCCCGATTCTCCCTGCCACATCTGTTTCTCTCACGGACTGGCGAAGCGCCTCGGCAAAGGCCTGAATATACCGATCGCCTGTCTGATGTCCAAAGCGGTCATTCACATCCTTCAGATAGTCCAGGTCCATCTGCACAATTCCCAGCCGGCTGGTATACCCCCTGGTGAGACGCTGCAGTTCCATTTCCAGACGGTCCATATAAGCCCGCCGGTTGGCCAGTCCGGTCAGGGGATCGGTAAGCGCCATCTGACGAAGCTGCTGCTGCAAACGATGGTTCTCTATGGCTGTTGCGGCATGTGCTGCAAGGGTCCGTGCCAGAAAAATGTCAATCTGATCAAATGTGCGGGGCACGTCCGACATGGCATACAGCACCCCGATCACACCCTCCGAACCCGCAATGGGAATGGCCATCAGAGACTGTATGCCCAGTTCTCCCAGGATAGGATTGTTCGCCAGGGGATGAGATCGTACGTCTTCAATAACTTCAATCTCCTTCCGACGGGCCACATGGAGGGTGAGCCCGTTGGGGCGAAGATATTGCCAGGTACTCTGGGGAGGACGGGTGGGATCGTTGGAGGCGCTGCGCAGGAATTTCCGCTGCTCCAGATCCACAAGAATCACACTGGCATACTTCACACCCAGGAGCTCCGATGCTGCATCCACCACACCCTGGAGTGCTTCTTCAAGGGATCGGGTTCGATGGAGCTGAAGCACCAGCTCCTGAAGAAGGAAAAACGCACCGATCCAGTAGGCCTCCGGACGCTGCGAAAGGAGCGGACGAAGATCTGATACCGGTTTCCTGGATCGGCGCTTACCGCTCAATTTCCAGATCTCCCCGACGCTGGACCGTCCGACGTTTTCTCATGGCACGCCGCTGGGCTCGCGAAAGACGGGGCTGCTGCGGAGCCTGGGACGGACCGGAAGGAACCACAGGCGTACCCGCCGCCGCAGGTTGTGCACCTGCATCCTCCGTGGAAGGCTTAAACGCCACCATGCGATCCCTGAATCGCCGGGGGAACTTCAGAGTTTGCGTCTGGGGTAGCTGGATTCGGAAGAGCTTCATCACACTCTCTTTCCGGATACGATCCATCAACTCCTCAAACATCCGGAAGCTTTCCTGCTTGTATTCCACAAGTGGGTCTTTCTGGGCATAGGCACGGAAGAAGACCCATGTTCGGAGATGATCCAGCTGATAAAGATGTTCTCGCCAGGCTTCATCCAGGGTGGTCAGCAGCACATAGCGCTCAATTTCACGCATTCGTTCCGGTGTAAAGACCTGTTCGCGCTCTTCATATACCTTTTTCAGGCGCTCCAGGACCGTCTGTCTCACTTCCTCACGATCGTTCAGACGTTCCAGATCATGGAAATCCACCAGGAAAACCAGTGCAAGATCTTCTTTGAAACCATCCCAGTTCCATCCTTCAGGCGGGACATCAGGAGGAAGGTGCTCGTCCAGTTTCTGGTCCACAATCTCCTCCAGATACTGGAGCACCACGTCCTTCATCTCCATCCCTTCCAGAAGTTCGTCCCGCATCTGGTAAATCACCTCGCGCTGCTTGTTCATCACGTCGTCGTATTCCAGCAGGCGCTTCCGGATCTGGAAGTTGTGCATCTCCACCCGTTTCTGGGCGTTGCTGATGGCACGGGTGACCAGTTTGGACTCAATGGGGCCCTCATCCTCTTTCCCGAAGCGCTCCATGAGCTCCATCACCCGATCCGAACCAAAAAGACGGAGCAGATCGTCCTCCAGCGACAGGAAAAACCGGGATGCACCGGGATCTCCCTGACGTCCCGCACGGCCCCGGAGCTGGTTGTCAACCCCCCGGGACTCATGTCGTTCAGTCCCGATCACATACAGGCCCCAGTTCCCCCACTCTTCTTTCGGGGTTTTCTCGGGGTCAAACCCTTCCAGGACCCCGGGGCCCAGTTTGATATCCGTTCCCCGACCGGCCATGTTGGTGGCGATGGTGACCGCCCCCTTCTGGCCAGCCCGTGCCACGATCTGGGCCTCTTTCTCGTGATGCTTGGCATTCAGCACATGGTGGGGAATTTTCCGGGCCTTGAGCATGCGTGAAAGCAGTTCGGACACTTCAATGGAGGTGGTCCCCACCAGAATGGGACGTCCCTTTTTGTGCCATTTCACAATTTCTTCAATCACCGCATTGTATTTTTCCCGTTTGGTTTTAAAAATGATGTCGGGGTAATCAATGCGGCGCACGGGCCGGTTGGTGGGAATCACCACCACATCCAGCTTGTAGATCTCCCAGAACTCCTGCGCCTCTGTGGCTGCAGTTCCGGTCATCCCGGCCAGTTTTTCGTACATGCGGAAATAGTTCTGCAGGGTAATGGTGGCCAGGGTCTGGGTCTCTTCCTGGACCCGCACTTTCTCCTTCGCCTCCACCGCTTCGTGGAGGCCGTCGCTCCAGCGACGACCCGGCATCAGCCGACCTGTGAACTCGTCCACAATGATCACCTGCCCCTCCTGCACCACGTAGTCCACGTCCCGTTCGTAGAGCATATAGGCTTTCAGGAGCTGTTTGATGGCGTGGACGTTGTCCATCTTGGCGGAATATTCACGATAAATCCGCTCTTTCTCCACAATCTTTTCGCGGGGCAGCAGATCCTCCCGCGCATCAATCTCTGCAATCAGGGTGGACAGGTCCGGTAGCAAAAACACATCCTTCAATTCGGGTTCTTTCTGGAGGAACTGGCGCCCCTTTTCTGTAAGCTCCACGCTGTGGCTCTTTTCATCCACCACAAAGTAGAGCGCCTCTTCCAGTTCGTGCATCTTTTTCTCTTTCATGTACTCCAGTTCCACCTGGTCCACCCGCTTCATCATGCCCGGTTCCTGCAGCAGTCGAAACAGCCGTTTGGATTTGGGATGTCCCTTGCGCACCTGAAGAAGCTTGACGGCCGCCTGATCCAGCGCCCCCTTCTTCATCAGGCGCTCCGCTTCCGCAAGAATCTCCCGAATCAGCCGCTGTTGCGCTTTGACCACCTTCTCAACATAGGGACGCATCCGGGCATAGTGCTCCACATTGGACCGCTCCACGGGTCCCGAAATGATCAGGGGGGTTCGGGCTTCATCAATCAGAATGGAGTCCACCTCATCAATGATGGCGTAAAAATGCCCCCGCTGAACCTTATGTTCCTTCTGGAACACCATGTGATCCCGGAGGTAGTCAAACCCGAACTCATTGTTGGTTCCGTAGGTAATATCCGCCCCATAAGCCCGACGTCGCTCCTCCGGACCCATTCCAGACTGAATCACGTCCACGGTGAGTCCCAGACGC
>JALUJC010000127.1 GCA_027053375.1 Caldifarciminota bacterium | reverse complement strand
CCCGGACACCCCGACCGCGAGCATAGCGACCATAGCTCTCATGTCCCTGGCCTGCCTCCAGCACCACGGTCCCCTGGACAATGCGCGGATTCATGCGCACCGGCACCTCCACCTTCCCTGCAGGGGTGGTGACGCGCACCATATCTCCATCACGGAGCCCCTGGGCTTGCGCATCCCCGGGATGCATCTCCAGCACCGACTGCCAGCTCACCTTGTGCAGGGGATCGGGGACTTCCTGAAGCCAGGGGCGGTTGGCGCCCCGACCGTCGTAAAAACGAAGAGAAGGGATCACGAGAAGATGAACCGTCCCGGAGGGAGCCTTCGTTTCATGAACTTCTGGAGGTTCGCCTGCCGATCGGAACACCGGACGGGTTTGTCGAAGAGGACGAAAGACGCCACCTTTCTCCAGCATTTCTGCACGGAATGCCTCAAAGGGACGGGTATCTCCCAGACGTTTTTGCAGATCCTTCCATTCCTGATCCAGGAAAGAGCGCCAGGACTGGGGAAGGCGCAATCCGCGTTTCCGTGCCAGCGTGATCAGGAGATCCCCCAGGCTTCGTGCATCAAAATGGGGTAGCGGACGCATCCCGGGCTGGATGATGGACCGAACGCCGGGCCGGAGTTCCACATCTCCCCAATCTTCAAAGGGGTGGAGGATGGGAAGCACCAGATCGGCATGTTCTGCGGTCTCGTCCCGGTAGGGCGAAAGAACGGCCAGGAACTTCAGGGACTTCCGTTTTTCATCAAACTTCAATCCTCCGGGAAACGTGTAGGCGGGGTTTCGATCCACCACCACCACCGCGTCCACATCACGGCCCCAGCGATCCACAAAGGTCTTCAGAGTGTCATCATCCACTGCGTGATCCAGGGGGGACGGCCCCACAAAAGAAAGGGGTGGCGCATCGGATAGCAACACTGTCAGTGCAAGGGCAGCGTACCAGAGGGCTTCGGCGTTGGCTCCGCCTCCTGTCCATCCAGCACCCAGGACAAGCGGGCGTCGGGCTTCCCGAAGGGCCTTCTCCAGAAGTTCAAGATCTTCCGACCGCACGCCTGCATCGCGCAAATCCACCGTACGGAACTTCTCTGCAAAAGATCGAACCGGGGCAGGAACATCGGACCGCCCCTCCGCCAGGCGATACAGCAGGTGTCCCAGAACCTGGATTTCCTTTCCGGGCCTGACCGGAACCCAGTGATCTGCCCGGTTACCGGTCAGGCTGAGGCGAGGTTCCACCTGAATGTGACGGAGACGATGCTGGGGATCCACCCTGCGGGAGGCATAGATCCGTGTCCACTGGACGGGAGCGTCCCAGGTATCAAGGAAATCCGCTCCAAAAGAAACCACGAGGTCGGCCTGCTCGAGATCAAACTGTGGACTTTCCTTTTTCCCGAAAAGCCTCTCCGCCGCACGAAGAAGTGGAGCCTGATGAAAAGGTTCATAGGGGACCCACTGTCCGCCAAGCCCCCTGAGCAACTGATCCATCAGGCGGGCCATGGACCCGCCATAGGGAGGGGTCAACCATGCGATCCGGTGTCCCGGGATGTCCTGAAGCTTCTGGTGAAAAACCGCCATGGCTTCCTCCCAGGACACCTCCACCAGCTGACCGTTCTTTCTCAAAAGGGGTGCACGCAGACGATCAGGATTGTACAACCCCTGGAGCGCCGCCTCACCCCGCATGCAGTGCCGTCCACCGCTCACGGGATGATCTGGATTTCCTTCGACTTTGATGATACGTCCTTCGCGCACCTTCAGCAACAAACCACATGCAGCGGGACATTCCGTGCAGGTGGTGGCATACCATACGGCTTCTCCAGGAATGATATTCTCCGCAGGCACAAGCTGTGAGATCAGACGTTCCACATTGTCCTGACGGGGACGGCAGGCCACCCCCACACCGGCAAGACTGGCACCTCCGATGCCCAGTATTTTGAGAAACCCTCTCCGGGTCACCTCCGACATGTCACCCTCCTCATTTATGGCACGTCCAGCAGTCCAGGGGAGCACGATTCCGCCGGTGACAGGTCACACACCACCCCATGGTCAGGGGCGCCTGACGGACCGCCACGGTCATCTCACCCACATTGCCATGACACTGCTCGCATTTCACACCTCGTTTGATATGGCGGGAATGGTTGAAATACACGAAATCCGGCAGGTCATGGGCCTTTTTCCAGGCGATGGGCTCCCGTCGTTCCCAGTACTGCGCAAGCTTCTGGATTTCCGGACTCTCCGGCTTGACGTATTTGTGACAGCCCATACACTTCTGGACCGTGGGGACCCCCGCCACGGGGGATCGATCCGCATACATGTGACAGTACTGGCAATCCATTCCAGCCTTGAGCACATGTGATGCATGATTGAACTTAATGGGTTGACCCGACGCGTTCTGGGGTCTGGATCCAGCGCGCAATTCGCCGTACATGAACAATCCGGCCGCCATAAGCAGCACGATACCTCCAACCCTCCAGCGCCACTCCATTCACACGCCTCCCTGTGAAGTTGGTGGTTCTCCAGCGTTGGACAGGGGGATTATACGGCGACAGGCACGTCCTTTCTACACGAAATACAGGGATTCTCAAGAATCGGATCAGGATGTCTTTTTTTTACCGTACAGACGATGCCAGAGATCCATGAATCGTTTCCGCGCACGGTGCAACCTCACCCGTGCTGCCTCTGGAGAACAACCCAGTATGTCCGCCAGTTCCCTTGGACGCAATCCCTCCTTTTCCCTGAGAAGAAGGATTTCTCGATCATCCGGCTTCAGAAGCGCAAGTACACGCTCTACACGGAGACTTTCCAGGCTGTACATGGCTCTGGGGGCCGGAAGATCCGGGGAAACCATATCCAGGGAGTACACAGGGCGGGCGTTGCGGCGAAAATGATCCATGGCCAGATTATGGCAGATACGAAAGATATAGGCACGGGGATTGCGCGCCGGGTCCAGACGGGGAAGAACCTGCAGAAAACGCACCAGCGCGTCCTGGGTGAGATCTTCTGCATCCTCCGGATTGCGAATCACCCGGAGGAAATAGGCAAAAATTTCAGGACGAAGCGCTTTCAGCAGGGCATCCCGGGCAGCAGAATCTCCTGCCCGGGATGCCCTGAGATGGGATTCCCATCCCATGCTGGATCAGGATGTCGCGGGACGAACCATAAAGCGCGTCTGCAACGCCACACCCAGGGCCAGGGTGAACACCAGGGCATCCACCACCAGGCCCGTCAGCGTTACCACACCCTTCAGTGGAGGAGGGAGAAGTGGGGAAAACCACAGCGGGAAAAAGAGAAGAAAGATCCCGGGAATCAGACGAAGATAACGGGACGGAAGCTTCCACCCCAGGCGCCGTTCCAGGATTTCACCCAGCCAGTCCGCAACCAGGGTGTACCCCAGAATCCACACCAGGAAAAGGGCAACCACATACAGGGGAATCAACGGGATCCCCAGGATACTCAGCACCAGAAGAAGCATGACCGGAAGGATCAGTATCAATCCCAGGGTTCCCCAGCCCACGCTTTCCCAGAAACGCTGACGAAGGGTCTCCCGTCCACGATCCACGCCCTGGGGAAAGATCAGGAGGACAAACCACCCGAAAATCATCCAGGTAAGGGTGAGGAACACGCCCTTGAAGAAGGAGATCAGCGACGGAGGGATCCCTGGAAAGGCTTCGCCTCCCATCCACATCCATGGGAATAGAGGGGGCAGGTGCTTCTTACGGGAGGCCCTGCGATAGCTCTGCCAGAGAGAATCCATTGACGCGGTATCCACCTCCCCGGGAACCTCTTTTTTCAGTTCTTCCATCAGGCTGTCCATATCCGGAAGTTCCAGTGTGGCGGAATCCCCTTCCGCTGTGGCCATCATCCCTTTCATCAGTCCCAGAACAGCACGGGTCACGCCCCGTACAACGGGGATACGGAGAGACTCCACGGAACCGCCGATCCGGCTGGTTGAATCCCGCCGCCATCCCGTGGGA
>JALUJC010000126.1 GCA_027053375.1 Caldifarciminota bacterium | reverse complement strand
GATCGTAACCCACCTCACACCGTACGGGATTTTCGTCGAACTTCAGGACCTTCTGGTGGAAGGGCAGATCCCCCTGGAAACCCTCCCGGGCCGCTGGACCTACGATCCGGAACATGTGGAGGTGGTGGGAGAAGGTCCAGATCAGCGGATCACCCTGGGAGATCTTCTCCAGGTGGAGGTTCTGGAGGTCCGCAAATGGGCACGCAGAATGATTCTGCGCTGGATTCCTGATGCTTCTAAAGGGAAACCAAAATCGTGATTTTTCCGCATTTCCAGACCATTTTTCAGGTCACCCTCGTTCGGAACCCTGCAGGGACCGGCATTCTTACATCCACCGGCACCGGGGGTTTTCTTGACAGCCCTGTGGCACCCATGTATAATTTTTTCCGATGGAAACGTATCTGACACGCCTGTTTACGAAGGAAGAACTGCGACGGCTCGCGCTGGGGCTGGGTGCCCTGGTGGTGCTGGTTGTGGCGGTGGTGTTTTACCAGAACTGGCGGAAACCCCGCGTGGATCCTGAAGCGGAACTGATGTATCTCCAGGCCATCTTTTCCCTCACCTCCAGTGAACAGTTGCGTCCTCAGGCAGAGAGTTTGCTTCGCGTTCTGGCGGAGACCCGAACCAACACAGCGTATGGTCAGCGTGCCCAGTATTATCTCGGCGCGCTGGCTCTGCAGGATGGGAAACGAGACGATGCACGTCTTTTCCTGCAAGCTTTTCTCAAAAGCCCGCTCGAGGATCCGCTGCTGAAAGCGGAGGCCCAGGGTCTGCTGGGAACCCTGGCAGCGGAAGAGGGGAACTGGGATGAAGCTGCATCCTGGTTCGCCCGTGCGGAAAAAACCTCACCGCTCAAGGCTTACCGTGCCTATGCCCTGTTCCGTCAGGCTCTGGTGCGAACCTATCAAAAGCAATACAAAGAAGCCCTCCGGCTTCTGGAACGTATGGAGGAACAGTACGGTTCCTCGGCCCTCTATCGAAACGAGGGACGCATTGAAAAGCAGCTCATCCAGGGATTGCTGGAGGGGCAAGAGGGATAAATCATGTACATCAACGATCGTTTTACCGAGCGGGCCAAACGGGTCCTCTCCCTGGCGCGGGAAGAGGCCATCCGCTTGATGCACAACTATATTGGCACCGAACACATTCTACTGGGTCTTTCCCGTGTGGGTGAAGGAGTGGCCGCCATGGTCCTGACCAGCCTGGGACTGGACCTTCAGGAACTCCGGCGGGCTGTGGAGGAAGCGGCGCCTCCCGGACACACTGCCATCACCCTGGGAGAGATCCCGCTGAACGCCAGTGCACGGCGTTCCATCAACTACGCTTTTGAGGAAGCCCGCAAACTCGGGCACAACTATGTGGGTACCGAACACCTACTCCTTGGGCTTCTTCGTGAAAACCGGGGTCTGGCTGCACGTATTCTGGTCCAGATGGGGGTCGATCTGGACATCGTACGGGTGGAGATCCTGAAAATCCTGGGAAGGAACCAGGAAACCGGACAGCGGGAACAGCAGGGCCGCACAAAAACCCTTGAAGCCTTCTCCACAGACCTGACCCAGCTTGCGCGGGAGGGGAAACTGGATCCTGTCATCGGCCGGGAGCGTGAGATTGAACGTGTTATACAGATTCTGCTTCGCCGGAAAAAGAACAATCCCGTGCTGGTCGGCGAACCCGGTGTGGGGAAAACCGCCATTGTGGAAGGCCTGGCGCAGCGCATTGTTTCCGGACAGGTCCCGGAAGCCCTTACCAGCAAGCGAATTCTTGCGCTGGATATGGCTTCTGTGGTGGCCGGTACCAAATACCGGGGACAGTTTGAAGAACGTCTGAAAGCCATTATGAACGAGGCCAGCCGGGCACCGGACGTGATTCTGTTTATTGATGAACTGCACACGGTCATCGGTGCCGGTGCGGCCGAGGGCGCTATTGATGCATCCAACATCCTGAAGCCTGCGCTGGCCCGCGGGCACATTCAGGTGATCGGGGCCACCACGCTGGAAGAATACCGGAAATACATTGAGCGCGACGGGGCGCTGGAGCGGCGTTTCCAGATGGTGGTGGTGGACCCGCCCACCGTGGAAGAAACCATTCAGATCCTGAAAGGACTGCGGGAAAAATACGAAAAGTACCACAATGTGAAATTCACCGAGGAGGCGCTGGAGGCCGCGGCACACCTGGCCGATCGGTACATCAGCGATCGGTTCCTCCCGGATAAAGCCATTGATTTAATTGATGAGGCGGGCGCACGGGCCAAGATGGCGGTCTCTTCGCGCGATCCAATTCTCAATCTCCTTCAGGAACAGCTCACGCGGATTCGCCAGCAAAAAGAGGAAGCCATCGATCGCCAGCAGTTCGAAAAAGCCGCCAAAATGCGGGATCGCGAAAAAGAACTGGAACGGAAGATCGCCGAGCGTCAGGAACAGCTGGACGACACCGAAGTGCTGGTGATCGATCGGGAAAAGATCGCCGAAGTGGTGTCTGTATGGACCGGTGTTCCGGTCACGCAGCTGTCGCAGACCGAACAGGAACGCCTGCTCCGAATGGAGGAGGAACTCTCCAGACGCGTGGTGGGACAGGAAGAGGCCATTCAGGCGCTCGCCCGCGCCATCCGGCGCAGCCGGGCCGGGATTAAAGATCCACGACGTCCCATCGGAACCTTTATCTTTCTTGGGCCAACGGGTGTGGGGAAAACCGAACTGGCCAAAGCACTGGCAGAGTTCCTCTTTGGAGATCGGGAGGCTCTGGTGGAGATTGACATGTCGGAATATATGGAGCGTTTCAGCGTATCCCGCCTGATCGGTGCTCCACCGGGGTATGTGGGCTATGAAGAAGGCGGGCAGCTCACAGAAAAGATCCGTCGAAAACCCTATTCCGTGGTTCTCTTTGATGAGTTTGAAAAGGCACACCCGGACGTGTTCAATCTCCTGCTGCAGGTGATGGAAGAAGGGCAGCTGACAGACAGTCTGGGTCGCACCGTCAACTTCCGAAACACGGTGATTATTTTTACTTCCAACATCGGGACCCGGGATCTCAAATCTGCCCGTGGTCTGGGATTCCGTACGGGGGATGAGGAAGAACAGGGGTTCCAGCGCACACGAGCCTTCTTGCTGGATGCGCTGAAACGCACTGTTCCCCCCGAGTTTCTGAATCGGGTGGATGAGGTGATCATCTTCCACCCGCTCACACAGGAACACCTGATGCAGATTGTGGATATCTTTGTGGAAGAACTCCAGGAACGGCTGAAAACCAAGCGGATTACCCTGGAACTCAGTCCTGAAGCACGGGCCTTCCTTGCCAGAGAGGGGTACTCTCCGGAGTTCGGGGCACGCCCCCTGCGGCGTGCCATCCGGAAATACCTGGAGGAGCCTCTTTCCGAAGCCCTTCTGGCAGGAACCATCAAGCCAGACACCGTCATCCGTGTGGAACAGGAGGAAGACCGGCTCCTGTTCCTCCCCAAAAACGAACCCATCAAGAGCCAGAGCTGAGGATCAACCGTCCATGGCGACCTGGATCCTCCTGCTCCTGAGCCTGATTCATATCCAGGACATCCGGGTGGAGGGCCTGACCTGGTCTTCCCCCACCCTGGTCCGTTCCATGATTCCCCTGGCCCCGGGTTCCGATTACACACCCACGGATATCCGTCAGGCGGTAAAAAAACTTCTCGCATCCGGTCGGTTCTCTATGGTGGACGTGGAACAACAGGGTCCGGATTCCGCCGCCATTCTGGTTTTTCATGTGGAGGAAACCCCCCGCCTCGGGAAGGTCCGGGTGGTTTTCCACGATCGGAAACACCCTTACAGCGAACGCAAGTTGCTGGATACCCTGGGTTTGAACCGGGGCATTCACTTCGTTTCCCCTTCACGACAGTACCGATGGGAGCAGGAGATTCTTTCACTTTTCCGGGACAAAGGATACCTGCAGGCCCGGGTGACCTCCGAACTCCAGGTGGATTCCACCTCCGGCATTGCAGA
>JALUJC010000125.1 GCA_027053375.1 Caldifarciminota bacterium | reverse complement strand
TTCCCAGTCTTCAGGGACCCACGCTGCTGCTGGATGTGGGGGCCAATACGGACCCCAAACCCAGATATCTGGTGGAATTCGCCGTTATGGGAGAGATCTTTGCACGGGTGATCCTGGGGAAAGATCGTCCGCGGGTGGCATTTCTCTCTATTGGTGAGGAGGATGCCAAGGGAAACGAACGCCTTAAAGAAGCCAAACCTTTACTGGAGCGCATTGAGCATATCCGGTTCATCGGGAACGTGGAGGGCAACGATATTCTGCATGGCAGAGCCGACGTGGTGGTGACCGATGGCTTCACCGGGAATGCCATTTTGAAGTTTGGTGAGAGCGTGATTCAGGTGCTCTCCACCATGGTCAAGAACCAGGTCAAACGGGATCCCCTTGCGTTGCTGGGAGCCCTTCTGCTTCGTGGGGCACTCCGCCGGGTGAAACGCTCCATGGATTACGAAGAATACGGAGGCGCGCCACTTCTTGGCGTTAACGGGACGGTCATTATCGCCCATGGTCGTTCCACCCCGCGCGCCATCAAAAACGCGATACGGACGGCTTCACGGCTTGCCGCAGGTCGTGTGGAAGAAAAGATCCTCGAGGAACTCAGGACCATGAACACCCGTTCTGCAGGACAGGAGGGACCCTCATGAATCTTCGAAAGGATGTGCTTTTCCGTATGCTGGAGATTCCCAGCCCTTCTGGATTTGAGGAGAAGCTGGGAACTTATCTGATGGAAACCAGCGCAGAATTTGCAGACCGTGTGGATCGAGACGTACATGGGAATGTGTACGTGGAAATCAATCCGGACGCACCTTTCACGTTCATGCTGGCCGGTCATATGGATGAAATCGGGTATATGGTCACCCATATTAACGACGAAGGGTTCCTGTATTTCTCTCCCATTGGCGGACCTGACCGGCTGGTGACCGAAGGACAACGGGTCCGGGTGTATTCCTTCAAAGAAGACCGATGGATCCCCGGTGTGGTGGGGAGGAAACCCATCCACCTCATGACCGCCGAGGAGCGGGAGAAAACCCGCAAATTCCATGAGATGTGGATTGACATCGGTGTGGAGAACGGGGAAGAAGCGCGCAATCTTGTGGAGCCCGGATCCCCTGTCATCCTCGCCTGGGGGCCGGAGGAGATCACCCCGCATCGACTGGTGGCCCGGGGAATGGATGATCGAATCGGTGCATTCGTGGTGATTGAGGCGGCCCGGATCGCGAAGGAACTGGGCGTCAAGGGCGTCCGGGTGGTGGCGGTGGCCACGGTTCAGGAAGAGGTGGGGCTCCGCGGTGCTCGAACCAGTGCATACCGCCTGAATCCCGACGTGGGCATTGCCGTGGACGTGGGCTTTGCCACGGATGTACCCGGTCACGAAAAAGAGGTGCACCGCCTGGGGAAAATGTATCTTGGAAAAGGACCCATCGTGGCGCGTGGCGCCAACATCACCCCGGCGGTCTGGCGACGTCTCCTCCAGGTTTCCGAAGCGCACCAGATCCCCGTTCAGATTGAGGGTTCACCGGGCGCCACCGGAACCGATGCGAATGTGATTCAGATCACCCGTGAAGGGGTGGCCACCGGGCTGGTGTCCATCCCCAACCGGTACATGCACACCCCCTGTGAGATGGTGGATCTCCGGGATGTGGAGGGTGCCGTTCAACTGCTGGCACAGTTTGCCGCTTCCCTGGAGAAAGATCCCCTGAATATACCGTAAGCCAACAACGGGAGGAATCAGAGATGTCCAAACCCCGTCGCAATCTTTCCGCCATGAAGCGCGTTCGCCAGGCGGAAAAGCGGCGCCTTCGCAATCGGGCGCTGAAGAGCAAAATCAAAACCTACACCAAAAAGCTTCTGGCGGCAGAGACTCCAGAAGAACGCAGGGAATTGCTGAATCTTCTCTACTCCCTTCTGGACAAAGCCGCCCGGAAACGCGTGCTTCATCCCAACACCGCTGCACGAAGAAAGTCCCGCCTGGCGCGCCTGGTCCAGCAGTCCTGAAGGAATGGGCGGTTAGCTCAGGTGGCGAGAGCGCCTGCCTTACAAGCAGGAGGTCGGAGGTTCGAGTCCTCCACCGCCCATTTTTTTTCATCGTGCATCGGGTGCTGATCGGACTGGGGAGCAACCTGGGTGACCGGATCGGGGTTCTTCGCGCAGCCGCTGGATTTCTTGTCCGAATTCTCCACCATGTGCGTTTTTCTCCTCTCTATGAAACCCCACCCTGGGGTGTGGAGGCGCAGCCCCCCTTTCTGAACGCCGTGGCGGTGGGAGAAACCCACCTTTCCCCTCATACCCTGCTGCAGCTCCTGCATGATTTTGAACGACGGTTCCGCCGTCCCCGCTTTCGCTGGGGTCCCCGCGAACTGGATCTGGACCTTCTCATGGTCGATCAACAGGTTTCTCATCATCCTGAGCTTTTGCTCCCGCACCCACACCTTCACCATCGGGGATTTGTTCTGATCCCGGCGGCGCAGGTGGCACCTCACTGGATCCACCCGGTATTCTTCCGCTCGGTGGACACCCTTCGTCAGGAATGGGTCCGGCGCCACACCGGAGAACTGGCCTTCTACCGAAGGCTACCGGATCCGATCTTCTGATGCGCCCCCTCCCGGCACGTGTGCTGCTTCTTCTTGGACTTCTCACCACCGCCGCCATCGGGGTGTCTGCGGGTCTGTTGTATGTGGTGGAGCGGGACGTGCAGAACAATGTACGGGTGACCGCCACGCTGATCTCGGCACTTCTGACCACCACACTGGAATCCGAAGAACTGACCCAGCTGCTGCAGGAAGCCCTGCATGCTACCGACGTTCCCATGGTGATCACCGACCCGGAGGGAGAACCCACGGCATGGAAGGGGGTGGAAGGGATCCCCCCAGACCGCGTTCTTCCACGGGACCTCACCCCGGAGGAGCATCGCCGTCTGGATCGGTTCATTCAGCGCGCGGCAAAGGATAACCACGTGTTTCCCCTGCGTTTCCAGCGTACCCTGATCGGACGTCTTTACTATGGCTGGCCCCGGGGGGTACGGTGGCTCCGCTGGATTCCGGTATGGATGTTCGCCCTGGCCCTGCTGACCACGGGAGGGGTGATCTACACCACCCGGCAGCTCACCCATGCCTATGCCCAGGAACTCTGGGCGCTTTTCGCAAAAGGGCTTGCCCACCAGATGGGAACGCCCCTCTCCAGCCTGCTGGGCTGGGTGGAACGTCTTCGGGAAGAACATCCCGAAACGGAACGGATCCTTCAGGAGATGGAACAGGACCTGGGAGAACTCCGTGAGATCTCGCTCCGTTTTTCACGCATCGGTCGGGCGCCGGAATTCCAGCCTCTTCAGGTGGAACCGCTGATACAGGAAAGCATCCGGTATTTCCAGCGGAAACTGGGGACAACCCTTCCGGTCAGGCTTTCCCTGTTTCAACCCATCCCACCGGTGATGGGGGATCCTGTCCTCCTTCGGTGGGCGCTGGAAAACATGCTGAAAAACGCCTACGAAGCACGTCAGGGGGAACCTCATATCGCCCTGCATGTGGAAGCCGAAGGACCCTGGGTGCATATCCACGTGACGGACCATGGTAAAGGCATCGATCCCCGGCTTCGTGCCCGCCTGTTTGAACCCCACACCACCACGAAACGGAAAGGATGGGGAATGGGGTTGTGGGTGCTGAAGCGGATCGTGGAAGACATGCACCGGGGACGCGTGATCCTGGAAACGTCCCGACCGGGGTACACCCACTTCGTGGTCTCCCTCCGGGCAGCCCCGTTGTCCTCATGAAGTCCCTGATCTTCTGGATTACCGGACGGGTGGGTGTGGGGAAAACCACCCTGGTGGAACGGGTGGTTCAGGCGCTGGAGCAACGCCAGGTTCCCGTTCAGGGTTTCTTCACACGGGAACGACGGGGTCGCAAAGGACAGCGTGTGGGGTTCGAGCTTGTAACCCTGCCTGCGCGCAAGGTCCACCTGTTCGCCCACGTACGCACGTTG
>JALUJC010000124.1 GCA_027053375.1 Caldifarciminota bacterium | reverse complement strand
CCTGTTGCTGGGTGATGAGGCGTACCGGATGAACCGGGATGCTCCGGACAGCGCCCGCGCATGGGCATGGGTGTGGCAGGCACGGGCGTATCGGCATGAAGGGGTCAGCGGGTTCGTTCCCTACACCGTTCTCTACTGGTCCCGTTTTCTGAAAGGAGAAACGCCTCTCACCCGGGCCATGCGGCGCGTGTGTGCGCCGGTGCAGGCCTGGTTTCGTCGTCCGGACCGGGACATGTGGGCAGGGGAAAGCTGGCGTGACACCCTGGAGGTGAGCCTTGAATCTCCCCCGGATGCTCCCCTGGAGGTGGACGTTTTTCTTGAGGAGGATTCAGGTCACAGGACCCCCCTGATTCGGCATTCCTGGCCGGAGGGCGCACTGCATCTTGATCTCCCTTTGCATCTCTCCCTCCGACATCCTGTGGATTCTGCGTTTCGTGTGATGGCGCAGGTGAAAACATCCACAACCATCCTGAAACAGGTGGAAAAGCAGGTGGTGATCCATCGTGTACCTTCGACCCCGGAAATCCGTGTCCAGAAATGGCAGATCTGGGACCCGTCGGGGAGGCTCTCATCCTGGATGCCCGCCATCCCGCGGATCCAGAAACTTACCGACTGGGATGGCGTGCATTTTCTGCTGATCGGTCCCCATGCCTGGCACCGTGTATCTCTCCGGGCAAGAAAAAAGTTCTGGGACCAGATCGCGCGGGGCGGGCAGGCACTTCTTCTGGAGCAGCAGGCAGGGGTTCAGGGACTGCCCGTTCCAGTGGACGAACGCGCCTCCACGCTCGCCTTCCCGGTCCAGGGCTGGAAAATGCTGGAGAACTTTCCACCGCGTGCTTTCCGGTGGTGGGGACCTTCTCAGCGGCTCAGCGGGGCCGAGATGCGCAGAATCGCACGAAGAGGGGTGTCCTATGGTGTGGTCACAGGTGGGAGACGGGGGCTCTCTCATGCCCTGCTCCTTCAATATCGGCTGGGGCGTGGTCGGGTGGTCTGGTCCCAGTTCAGGAGTGTCCTGAACAGAAGGGACACCCCCTGGTTTCTGGAATTGCTGGCTGCCTGGATGAACGATCTTCAGTCCCCCCTGCCACCTCCTGTCCACCTTGTGGTTCAGGATCTTTCCCGCTCCCTTTTGCCCGGAAGCTGGCTGGAGGATGAAACCTCCTCTTCCCGGATCCTCAACGTCATCTGGCATACACAGGCCGGGATGCTCAAAAACCACATCCGCGTGGTGCGCTGGCGGGGCGAACCGCTGACCCCCTATCCAGGAACCCTTCAGGAGGACCTGTATTTTCCCGGTGCGTACCGGGGGACTTCCTACCGCTGGCAGGGGCAGGTGGTGCCTTCCTCCACGTATGTGTTCTGGATCCGTGGAAAACGTTTCCCTGTGTGGGCGGATAACGGTGATACGCTGGATCTCCACTGGGGCATTCCAGGCCATGCCCTTTCGTCTCCCCACCGCCAGCGGTTGCGGAGGTTCTGGGAGAGCCTTCTTGCCATGCTGGGTGTGGTGGATGGAGAACCCCCTCTGGAACCCCTGTGGAAGGTTCGGTGAGGAAATACGTTCGTTCATGAAAGAAGGCGCGGGGTTGACACGCCTATGACGTGTATCTATAATGAATAGATAGAATGTGGAACGAATGGATAAAAAAACGCACGAAGAAGAAACGTGCGGCAGCGTAAACCCTGATGAAACAAGGAGGTGCAGGATGGGATGGTACCGTACAGCACTGCTGGCCATCCTCGTGACCTGGCCCCTGAATTCGGCGGTTCCCGCCCGGATGAAGGCAACGGGATCTCGCCAAGTTGAGGCGGCCACAAAAAAGGCGGAAGCCACGTCTTCTGCCCCAAAAATTCTCTATGGTTCTGGCGTCATTCGGTATCCCGGTGCACGTCTGATGGGGTTCAACCCCGCCATGGTGATTGATACCTTCACCAGCGGAATTGACACCACCTTCTGGACCGTGGTGGACGGCAATGCAGATGGTGTCACATGGGATACATCCTCCATTATTCCCGGAGCCCCGACAGGTTTTGGTAACCCGCCGGGTGCGGTCTACGACGATGATGCAGCGGGTGGAGGCGCGCCTCCCGGCGTGGAAGCCCTGATCTCCGGACCCATTGATTTCACGGGGTATGTCAACGGCGATCAGGTCTTTCTGAAGTTCTATTCCAGTTTCCAGATCTACTTTGGGGGTGGCGGAGAGTACGCCACGGTCGCCATCCAGCCTCAGATCTTCGGGGTGTGGGGTGCCTGGGACACGGTCTGGCTCCAGATCAATGCCGATCGCGCGGGCTATGAGATCGTGGACCTGTCCAACTATGCCCTGGCAGACAGCATCAAAATCGCCTTCACATTCACCGACACCTCCGGTGAGTGGGGCTGGGGCTGGGGTGTGGACGACATCATGATCGGCACCCTGTCCTCCGATGTGATGCTGGCCGAGGACTTTGAAACCTGCACGATGCCTGCCGGCTGGAGCGTGATTGACAGCAATGCCGACGGCACTTCCTGGCTTGTGGGCACCACGCCAGACCTTCACTCTTTCACTCCGCCGAACTACGGCACCTGCTATGCCTACTACTCAGATGACGATGCGGGTTCCGGCGCGCCTGCCGGGCAGGAGTGGCTGATTTCTCCCGCCGTCTCCGTCGCGGGCTATTCCAGTGTCGGATTTTCCTATGATTTCGGTTTTGACATCATTGACACACAGAACGAGATCTTCCACGTCTATCTTCGCACCTTTGACGGTACCGCCTGGAGCGCCTGGCAGGAGGTGGCTTCCTACAGCGGTGCCGACATCGCCCAGCATGAGGACCTGGATGTGTCCACCTTCCTGCCTGCAGAAAGCCTGCAGGTGGCATTCGCGTACGAAGATCTGGACGGTGGGTGGTACTGGGCCGTGGGTGTGGACAACGTGACGATCTATGAAATCGTTCCTCCAGCTGTGGATGTTGGCATTGTCTCTCTGGATCCCGGCATGGCCGGCGTTGCCCCGCCCACCTTTACGCCCACGGTGGTGGCCAAAAACTTCGGTCTAACACAGCAGACCTATCAGGTGAACTTCCAGATTGAAGATCCTGCAGGCACCGTCCCCTTTGCGGATTCTGTAGTGCTGGACTACCGCCATGGGGGGACCCTGGACTCCCTGGCTTTCGCTCCCTACAATGCCAACGTGGGCGACACGCTGGTCCTGAAAGCCTGGGCCACCGTGGGTGGAGACCAGAATCCCAACAACGACCTGCTCCAGTACACGGTGGTGGTGGTAAACGCCAATGATGTGGCCGTAAGCGCCATCAGCGGTGCTTCCTACGGTGATCCGGTCTACGCCTATCCCTTCACCCTTCAGGTGGACAACGTGGGGGCCCTGGATCAGGCAAATGTGGACATTCGTTTCATGATCCTGGACACTACCGCCGGAAACACGGTGGTGCATGATGAGACCCTCTCCGTGGCCAACCTGGCAGCGCAGACATCCATAACTCTGACCAGTACACCCTTCCAGCCTGTGGATGTGGCACATGACTATCAGCTGGTGGCCTATCCCCTTGCCGCAGATGACTTTGCCGGGAACGACACCGCCACGGCCACCTTTACCACGCAGGTTGCGCCCTTCGGAACGGTGCTTGCCTCCTGGACGGACACAACCCTGGCGAACTATGACCTGGCGGGTGTAACCTACCGGGAGGATGCGGATCTCTTCTATGCGGTGAGCATGAATACCGCCAGCGTGCTGACCATTGATCCCTACACCGGAACAGTGGGCACCGCCTTCCCCATCACCGCCTTCGGCGCAGCCGGCGGGGACATCCCCTGGGGCATTGCCTGGGATCCCACCCTGAGTTCCTTCTGGGTGGGTCAGATTGGCTGTGCCGACGCCAACTGCTCCACCGTCGCCTATATGTATGCGGCGCGCTATGACACGCAAGGCGTCTTTACAGGGGACACGGTGAACCTGCTGACCCTGACCAACACGGGCTACATGGCGGGAATGGACTACTTCCCGAAAACCTGGGAGAACAATCAGCTTGTGGGCGGCTACTTCTGGATGGTGGGTGTGGCGGATCCCTCTTGGGGGAATTACGCCAACATCTGGAAGGTAGACCTGCACAGCGGAACCGTCCTTGCGCAGATTCCCAACCCGGATCCCTCCTCCTATCGCGGGATGGCCTATCTTGCCCGTGGGCTGAACTGGGTGCTTCTCGGAGGATGGAACCAGGGCCAGCTCCAGCTCTGGGATTCCACCCTGAGCAGCATGGTCTTTTCCGCCACCGCCGGCAGCATGGCGGATGTGGACATCTGGGAGAACCCGGCTGAAATCGCGGCCGGTGCGCCCCAGATGAAAGCCCTGGTGGTAACCAACACGGTGGACAACCAGTTCTTTGTGGTCGCCCTGGGCGCACCCTGGAATGCTGTGGGTGTGGAAGAGGGCAACCGGCGGACTGCGCGCGCGCTCCGGTTTCTCCCGGGCCCGCGGGTGATCCGTGGACAGGCAGAAGTGGCCTTTTCTCTCCCCACCTCCCAGGAGGTACGGCTTGCGCTGTACGATGGGATGGGCCGCCGGGTGAAGACCCTGGCGCAGGGTGTGTATGGTCCCGGCCTGCATCGGATCACCTGGGATCCTGCACGCCTGGGTTCCGGACTGTATTTCTACCGGTTTGAGGCCGGTGGAAAGACCTTCAACCGCAAGGTGGTGGTGGTCCACTGACCGGTGGTTGAGACATGGATCGGCGGGCGGCGCATGCGCCGCCCGCTTTTTATTTGATGGTTTTTCCCGGATCCCATATAATGAACGAAACCCATTGGTGAAATGGAGGGTGAAGATGAAGCAGGGCATTCATCCTGTGTACCATGAAAAAGCCGTGGTTCGCTGTGCCTGCGGCAACGAATTTGTGACGGGTTCCACACGTGAATCCATCACCGTGGAGACCTGCGCCCAGTGCCATCCCTTTTATACCGGTGAGCTCCGACGGGCCATCAGTGAGCGTGGTGGTCGACTGGAGCGATTCCGGAAAAAATACAACTGGGATCAGTGATGATGAGACACATTCTGTGGTGGGGCGTGGCGGGTCTCCTGATCTTCACGGCCTGTGCACCGCGTCAGAGTGTGCAGCAGGCAGAAGAAAACGTGGATATCCAGCCTGCAGATACCGCTGTGGCTGTGGAGACCATTCGGGTGGAAACAGTTCGGGTTACCGAGGAACCCACCCTTACCTTTGAAACGCCGGATACCTCCTCTACGACTCTGCAACCGGATACCGTGCCCACCAGCCCTGAGACACCCCCGGCACCTTCTCCATCCCCGGAACCTGCCGCCACCCTGAAAACCATGCAGGGGTACAGAGTGCAGATCTTTGCCACGCTGTACCCGGAGAAAGCAGAAGCACTCGCAGAGGGAATTCGTGCAGAATGGGGGTATCCCGTGTATGTGATCCACGATCCTACCGATGGGCTCTATAAAGTCCGTGTGGGAGATTTTGTGACCCGTGCGGAAGCGGAAGCCCTGCGGGATCGTTTTCGTTCCCGTGGATTTACGGATGCCTTTCTCGTTCAGGATCAGGTTCACGTATCCCGATAATGTTCATCGAACCCCGGGGTCCCGGGGGATGAGGCTCCAGGAGGAGAACCATGGATGGGAAAAATTATATCAATGGAAAATGGGTAGACGCCCGTTCCGGGCGGACTTTTGAAAGCCGGAATCCTGCACACTGGAACGAAGTGATCGGCGTGCTGCCTGATTCGTCTGCAGAAGATGTTCAGCAGGCCGTGGAGGCCGCAAAAGCTGCCTTTGAGAAATGGCGTCGGATCCCTGCACCCAAGCGGGGAGAGATCCTCCGGAGGGCAGGAGAAATTTTGCTTGAAAAGAAGAAAGATCTTGCCCGGCTTATGACCCGTGAGATCGGGAAAATTGTGAAAGAAACCGAGGGGGATGTGCAGGAAGCCATTGATACAGCGTTTTATGCTGCCGGTGAAACCCGGCGGCTCTTTGGCTACACCACACCCTCCGAGCTCCCTGACAAACTCGCGCTCACGTTCCGCCAGCCTGTGGGTGTGGTGGGGGTGATCACGGCATGGAATTTTCCCATCGCCGTTCCTGCCTGGAAGATCTTTCCTGCGCTTGCCGCCGGCAACACCATCGTGTTTAAACCTGCCCCCGATGCTTCGGTTTCTGCACGGGCATTTGTGGAAGTGTTTGAGGAAGCCGGTTTGCCGGAAGGCGTCTTTAATCTGGTGTTTGGTACGCTGGAGGCGGGAAAAACCATTGTGGAACATCCGGACATTCAGGTCATCGCCTTTACCGGGGGCACGGAAACCGGTCGCAGGATCTATGAAGCGGCCGGACGTCTGCTGAAAAGGGTCTCCCTTGAACTTGGAGGGAAGAATCCCCAGATTGTGATGCCCTCTGCAGACCTGGATCTTGCCGTGGATGGCGCACTCTGGGGCGCATACGGAACCACAGGGCAGCGGTGCACCTCCACATCCCGCCTGATTCTCCATAACGACATCTATGACGCGTTTATGGAGAAATTCCTTGCCCGAGCCCGATCTCTGAAGGTGGGGGATGGCCTGCTGGAAGACACGGATGTGGGTCCGGTTATCAACAAACCTCAGCTGGAAAAAGACGTGATGTATGTGGAGATCGGGAAAAAGGAAGGCGCGCGTCTGACGCTTGGGGGTGAAGTGCTCAAAGGTGGAATGTATGATGAGGGGTATTTCTTCTCTCCCACCGTGTTTGAGGATGTGACCCCTGAGATGCGGATTTTCAAAGAGGAAATTTTTGGGCCCATTCTCTCTGTGATTCGGGTGAGCAGCCTGGATGAAGCAATCCGTGTGGCCAATGCGGTCTCGTATGGCCTCTCCTCCTCCATCTACACCCATGACGTGCGGGAAGCCATGCGGGCAACCCAGGAACTTGAATCCGGCATCACCTATGTGAATGCCCCCACCATCGGTGCGGAATCCCACCTTCCCTTTGGAGGTGTGAAAGATACAGGTAATGGCGCCCGGGAAGGGGGATGGACGGTCTTTGACATTTTCACGGAGTGGAAGACCGTCTATATTGATTACTCCGGCCGCCTCCAGAAGGCCCAGATTGACACCTGGTCCGACGACGAGGCATGAATGCCAAAATCCGCATCCAGCATCTGAACTTTTTCTATGGAGCACGCCAGGTTCTCCACGACATCACGCTGGATATTGCAGAAAAAAAGGTAACCGCCCTCTTCGGGCCCTCGGGTTGCGGAAAGACCACACTTCTGAGAACGCTGAACAGGATGGATCTTTTCGTCCCGGGGGCCCGGGCGGAGGGCGAAATCTGGATGGACGGGATCAATCTCCTGTCCGGGGAAGTGGACCCGGTGGAGCTCCGTGCGCGTGTGGGCATGGTGTTTCAGCGACCCAATCCCTTTCCCCGCTCTATCTTTGAAAATGTGGCCTACGGATTGAAAATCCAGGGAATCCGTTCTCGTTCCGAGCTGGAGGGTCGGGTGGAGGAAGCGTTGAAACGTGCGGCCCTGTGGGAGGAAGTGAAGGACAAACTTCATCATTCCGCCTACGATCTGTCCGGGGGACAGCAACAGCGGCTGTGTATTGCCCGTGCCATTGCCGTGGAACCGGAAGTGCTTCTCTTTGACGAACCAACCAGTGCACTGGACCCCGTGGCCACCGCACGGGTGGAAGATCTGATCCGCGAGCTCTCCCGTGAGATGACCTGCGTGATCGTGACCCACAATATGCAGCAGGCGGCACGGGTTTCGGACTACAGCGCGTTTTTGTATTTTGGCAAACTGGTGGAGTTCGGGGAAACCGGACAGGTGTTCACCGCTCCCCGGGAAGAACTAACGGCCCAGTATCTCACAGGCCGTTTTGGATGAGGAGGGACCATCATGGGTACAACGCCGGATGGAGACCGCACCCTTCCTCCGGATCATCTGGAGGAACTTCTTGAGATCGTTGCCTGCCCCAAATGCAAGGGGGAGGTGCGTTATGATGAAAAAGAGAATGTGTTTGTGTGTGATGCCTGCCGACTGAAATATCCCGTGATTGATGGCATCCCCGATTTTCTTATCGAGGATGCGGAGTCGTTTTGAATGGGTATCTGGTGGCTTCCCTTTCTTTTAAGCGCTTATCTTCAGGGAATTCAGGGTACACAGGGTGCCCTGACGGTGCGCCTTGCCGTTCCCCTGGAAGACTCCCTCACGCTGCATACACCCTGGGGACCGCGCTTTGTTCCATCCACAAAAGAACCCTTCAGAAATGAACAAAGGGCCTACTTCCCTGTCTATGAACTCTGGGTTGCCCTGGATTCTGCGGTTTCCAACCTCCGCGTGGATGTCCATCCTCTGGAGACGATAGAGCGCACGCTTTCTTCTCCCGTTGCCGCCGTTCCCGTATCCCTGAAAGACGGCCTGGAGATGGTTTTCCGGGATACGGTCCAGGAAACGGTTTCTTCTCCTCCTCCTGTGGTTCAGAGAGGTGTGTTTGGAGGAATCCGGTATGCCCGTATTCTCTGGACACCGCTCCTGCGGGTTTCTCCCCGGTCGATTCGCTGGGCGACGAAGGTGGAGATCGTGGTGCATGGGGCCACCCCGGGGAAAGTGGAAAAGAAGGGGATGCCAACCTCCATGGAAGCCCTGATGCGGTCCATGGTGATCAACCCGGATGCGGTGCGACGGGCAACACGGTCCTCCCGGATTCAGCAAATTCAGGCTCCCCCTCAGGCTGCTTTCTGGGTCCGGATCCCTGTTTCCCGTGAGGGGGTCTATGCCATCACGGGACAGGATCTTCAGGATCTGGGGATCCCCCCTGCGACCCGCACCTCCCTCGCACTCTATGGCACAAACGGAGACACGCTACCCGCGCACATTCGATCGGCACCTCTGGATTCCACCTTTCGCCTTCTACCCCTGCGATTCCTGGATCATGGAACGCCGGGGGTGGTGGATGCCTCGGACACCCTCCTGTTCTGGGCAGAAGGCGTTCCAACGTACCGTTTCCGTCAGGGGCAATGGCAGTATTTCGAACATCCCTATACAGACACGCTCATTTACTGGCTGGCGGTTGGCGCCGACACAGCTTCACCCGAACTGCCGGTGCGCCCTGTGGTGCCCGGGAATGCCCCGCTGCTTCAGCGCCAGGCTGCCTTTGTCCGCCATGAAAAGAACCTGATCAACCTCGCCCAGAAAGGATTGCGCTGGGAGGGGGAAGACCTCTATAAAAATCCGGGGGTTGCACGCGAATCGCTTGCCCTTGATCTGTCCTTTGCTGTGCCTCCAGAATCCGATACGGGTGAACTCGTGTTCTCCTGGGTGGGGGCCCTGAAATTCCCGGATCACCGGTATCTCACCTGGCGTCTGAACAATGGGGAACAGGGTCAGGACACCCTGTTTGCGGGGGTGACGGATGAATTTTTCCGCAGCGGCCGTGCCATGCTTTATAGGCTGCGTACCCCACCGACCCGTCTGACATTTGTGTGGAACTGGCCCGCATCCCGGCTGGGGGAAAGCGACTGGCTTTACCTGGATTTCGTGGAACTTCGTTACACTGGCCCCCTTACGTATGCTCCTCCGCAGCAAATTTACCGCATGCAACCCGCCGACACCGGCTGGAAAACCGTAGAAGTGAGTCAGGCAGCGGGAATCCGTGAGGTCTGGGATGTTCGTGATCCCCTCCACCCCGTTCGTCTCACAGGGTGGAGTGTTCAGGGTTCCCGCCTTCGCTGGACCGATTCCCTGGCTGGTGGGGCACGCTTTGTGGTGTTTGCTTCTCCCAGAAGACCGGCATCTCTCCATCTGGGGCATCCGGATCGTTTGTGGCACTGGAACACACCGGTGTCCTATCTGATCATTGCCCCGCGTGCTTATGCATCGGTGGCACGTTCATGGGCAGCCTATCGATCATCTCACCTTCCACTCTGGGATGGGTCACGCTGGACCTGGGGAACAGGAGCCGCCACCGTGGTTTTCTGGGAAGATATTGTGGCGTCTTTCGGGTACGGTGTCAGGGATCCTGTGGCTATCCGAAATTTTATTTATTCCCTCTGGTCAGGCGGCTGGTTCCCTGAAGGGGGGTTTGTGCTGCTCCTTGGAGACGGTACCTATGATTACAAAAATCGCCTGGGTCGTCACGACCACGAGATCCCGCCCTTTGAAAACTTTGAGGAATACGACATCAACAACGTGTTCCGTCTGACGGGCGCGCTGGAGGACTTTTACGTGGACATGGACAGCGTGGGGGAGGCCGCCCCGCTTGAACCGGAATATTACCTGGGAAGAATCCCGGTCAACACGGAGAATGAGGCGCGAGCCTTGCTGGAGCGCATTCGACTGTACGAGTCCCGTCAGGTGGCGGGGGAGTGGATGAACCGTGTGGTTCTGATTGCGGATGATGAATATGCTGACCAGAGTCAGAACGAGACCTTTCACACCCTGTCTTCTGATCGGGTCTATGCGCTTCTACCCCCCACGACAGACGTGGATCTTTTCTATGAAATTGAGATTCCGGACCGTGCTCAGCGTCCACTTGTTGGGAAACAACGCATGGTGGAGGTCCTCAATGAAGGGAGCCTGTTCCTGAACTTTTTCGGTCACGGAAACCCCGTGACCCTCACCCACGAAGACCTGCTTCCTCCCTCGTCGTATGAGGCACTGGATGCAAGAAGTCACGGTGCGCTTGCTGTGTTTGCTTCCTGCAAGGTGGGCGCATTTGACCGTGTGGAACCGGTGGACGTGATCGGAGAAGTGCTGTTGAAACGAAATGTGGCGGTGGGTGTAATCTCCTCCACCGCCATCTCCTTTGCGTTTTCCAATGAAATCTATGTACGCTCCATGGTGCAGATGCTTGCGACCGGAGAAGCCATGCCTATGGGATGGCTCTCCTATGTGGGAAGAAACAACCGGTATTATGTCCTGCTTGGGGATCCCGCCGTGCGGATTCAGCTACCATTCAGTCCACAGATTTCTGTTCAGCTTCCGGATACCCTCACAGGGGGAGAACCCTTTTCCTATACGGGTTCCGGAAACCCGGGAGGAAGGCAGGTCTGGGTCGCGGTTCGGGGGATGCCCCGCGACACCACCTATGTGGGGCCCACCGTGAGCATCACCTATACCCGCCCGGGACCTTTCTGGTTCCGTGGACGTGCAGCCATACGTCCGGACGGGTCTTTTGGCGGGCTGGGCATTCTCCCCCAGAGCCTGGACACCCTGCATCCCGGCGAGGTTCGTGTGGTGGACGTCCACACCGGGAAAACCGGGTACAGAAACAGTCTTCGGTTCCTGTTATCCGGGCAGATTCCCCTTCCCGGTGCGGGGCCTGAGATCCAGCTTTCAGTGGATCGCCAGCCACTTAAAACCCACCAGGTCTATCGGGTCCCTTCTACCGCAGAGGTGGATGTGGTGGTGGAGGACAGCCAGGGCATTCACCCGGCCCGTGGTCTCCGTATGCTGACGCTGGAAACAGGGACGATCGTTGACCTGATGCCCTTTTTTCAATACGACCCCGGGACATATCAACGAGGAACAGCACACCTCCGGACCACTTTCCCGGAGGGAGACACGGTCCACCTCGTGATGCAGGCTGTGGACAATGAAGGGAATGAAACGGTGGACACCTTTTTGCTTCAGGTATTGCCATCGCAATCCCTTATGGTTGCGCGTTTTCTCCCTTACCCCAATCCTTGGAACGGTCAGGGCGAGCAGGTCTTTTCCTTCTGGCTGAGCCGGCGGGCACGGGTGTCCCTCCGCATCTTTTCCCTGAATGGAAAACCTCTCTTCGTGTTGCCGCAACAGTGGATGGATGCCGGTTTTCATGTACTCCGGTGGCGGGGAAAAGACCTGGATGGCCGTCCTGTGGCAAGCGGGCTGTACATCGCCCAGATCAACGCAGTGGATGAAACGGGACAGCAACGCTCCCGCAAGGTGAAACTATTGATTCGTCGATAACCAAGGAGGGTCGTATGTCCAAGGAACAACGAATGGATACGGTTCTGGGACCCGGTTCGGAATTGGAGGGTACCCTGGTGGTGAAAGGAAGTG
>JALUJC010000123.1:11191-12043 GCA_027053375.1 Caldifarciminota bacterium | reverse complement strand
TTTACGGATGGCGTCCGGGGTTTCCGCCGCTTTCCCATGGCCGATTCCCACACGTCCGTTCCCGTCACCCACGGCCATCCAGACCGAGATCCGGAACCGACGGCCTCCCTTGGTCACCTTGGTGACTCGGGAGATGCTTACGATGGTCTCGATCAGTTCAAGTGCAGGTTCTACAGGCATTCCCTTCCTCCTTAGAATTCCAGCCCGGCTTCGCGGGCTGCCTCGGCCAGCGCCCGGACCCGACCGTGATACTTGTAGCCTGCCCGGTCAAACACCACTTTGCGGATTCCTTTCTCCAGTGCACGTCTGGCGATCAGTTCACCCACCAGCCGCGCCCGGGAAACCTTGGAATCTGCCGAAGCCACCTTTTCCCGGATCTCCGGAGAAAGCGTGGAAGCGCCCGTAATCACCCGGGACGGCCCCACAGGGGGATCCACCGCAATCTGTGCATAGATATGCCGGTGGGACCGGTAGACCACCAGGCGGGGACGATGTTCGGTTCCCACCACTTTCTTCCGGACCCGAAGATGACGTCGTTTTCTCTTGGCAACTTTCACTTCCGGCTTCATGCTTTCGCTCCCGCTTTTCCGGGTTTCAACCGAATCACCTCATCTGCATACCGGATGCCTTTGCCCTTGTAGGGATCGGGGGGACGAATGGCACGGAGATTGGCAGCCACCTGTCCCACACGCTGCTTATCAATCCCGCTCACCACCACAGTATCCTGGCCCTCCACCTTCACCTGAACATCTTCCGGCGGTTCCACACGCACATCATGGGCAAAACCCACCCGAAACACCAGCGTGCGACCTTCCATGGAAACCCGATAGCCTTTCCCCACCACCTTCAGGT
>JALUJC010000123.1:0-11181 GCA_027053375.1 Caldifarciminota bacterium | reverse complement strand
CTTCAGGGTTTTCGTAAACCCCTGCGTCACACCCTGGATCATGTTGGCCAGGATTTGCCGGGTGGTGCCGTGCAGCGCGCGGTGCTGCTTGCGGTCGGTGGGGCGCTCCACCCGGATTTCCTCCCCCTCAATGATCACCTTCATGTCCGGATGAGGACGGAAGGTCAGCTCCCCTTTCGGTCCCTTGACCCGGATGACCTCCCCCTCCCGGGTCACCGTGACCCCTCTGGGTATCGGAATCGGTTTCTTTCCTACCCTCGACATGATCGCCCTCCTTACCAGACGGTGAGGAGCAGTTCACCGCCCACCCTCAATTTCCTGGCTTCACGATCCGTCAGCAGTCCCCGGGAAGTGGAAAGAATGGCGATACCCAGGCCGTTCTTGACCCAGGGGATCTCATCCGCACCCACATAGACCCGTCGGCTGGGCTTGGACACCCTCTGCAGATCGGTAATCACCGGCTTCTTGGGATCGTCATCAATATATTTCAGCTGCACCCGTATCCTTCCTCCACGCCCGTTTTCTTCCACCTGGAAATCCTGGATAAACCCTTCTCGCTTCAAAATCTCCAGAATTCCCACCTTCATTTTGGAACGGGGAACAATCTCCACTTCCCGGTGTCCAGCCCGGATGGCATTGCGCATCCGTGTGAGCATGTCCGCAATCGGATCCATCATCATGGTTGCTGCCTCCTCACCAGGACGCCTTTTTCACGCCGGGGAGTTCTCCAGCAAGCGCCAGCTCCCGGAAGCAAATCCGACAGAGGCCAAACTTCCGGATATATCCCCGGGGACGACCACACCGTTTGCACCGGTTCCTCTGACGAACACGGAATTTGGGCGGCCGTTTGGCTTTTTCAATCTGTGCCTTTCTTGCCATTATTGCTGCTCCCGCTGGAAGGGAAACCCGAATGCCTCCAGGAGCACCCGGGCTTCGTGGTCTGTTTCTGCCGTGGTCACGATGGCAATGTCCATCCCGAAAACCCGCTGTACCTTGTCCACTTCAATTTCAGGGAACACCGTGTGCTCCTTTAAGCCGAAGTTGTAATTTCCACGCCCATCAAAGGCATCCCGTGGCAATCCACGGAAATCCCTCACACGGGGGAGTGCGAGATGAATCAGCCGATCCAGAAAGTCATACATGCGGTATTTTCGGAGCGTTACCCGCAGTCCAATGGGCATTCCTTTCCGAAGATGAAAGGCCGCCACCGCTTTCCTGGCACGCCGCACCTGGGGTTTCTGACCCGTGATCTGGGCAAGATCCTGGGCGATCACATCCAGAATCTTCGGGTCCTGCACCGCCTCGCCCGCAGCCACATTGACCACGATCTTCTCCAGGCGGGGCACAGCCATGGGATTTTTGTATCCCAGCTCCTCCATGAGCATGGGAACCACTTCTTTCCGGTAGTAATGCAGCAGCCGCCCCGTACCTTCGTAGGCCGACGTATCCCGGGCAATCGCAGCGGTTGCGTTACTCATCGATGTCCTCCTGACACTGCTTGCAGTATCGCACCTTCGTGCCGTCTTCCCGGATGCGGAAACCCACGCGGGTCGGTTCGGAGCAGTGTGGACACACCAGCATCAGATTGGATAGATGAATGGGTGCCTCCATTTCCACAATCCCGCTCACCTCACCGGGCTGACGGGCACGCATATGCTTTTTCACCACCCGGACGTTTTCCACGATGGCGGTCTTTTTCTTCGGGAAAACCCGCTTCACCTTGCTGATGGTCCCGCGGTCATCTCCCGCAATCACCAGCACCGTATCTCCGCGCTTGATCTTCTGGGCCATCACACCACCTCCGGTGCCAGGGAGATGATCCGCATAAAGCCCCGATCACGCAGTTCCCGGGCCACCGGCCCGAAAACACGGGTTCCCCGCGGATCACCTTTGTCGTCCAGCAAAACCACCGCATTGTCCTCAAAGCGAATGTAGGTTCCATCCTTACGCCGCACTTCCTTGGCCACACGCACCACCACCGCCCGGGTCACGGTCCCTTTAGGGACGGGAGAATTGGGAATGGCATCCTTCACGGTCACCACCACCACATCTCCCAGGGAGGCATACTTCCGCCGGCTGCCCCCCAGGACCTTGATCACCCGGGCTTCCTTGGCCCCGCTGTTGTCCGCGACCTTTACCCAGGTGAAATCCTGAATCATGATGAGACCTCCTCTTCACCCACCTCTTCCAGGCGTTCCGCACGACGGAGAATCTCCACAATGCGCCAGCGTTTGAGCTTGGACAGCGGTCGGGTCTCCATGATCTTCACCACATCCCCGATGCGGGTCTCGTTGTTCTCGTCGTGGGCGTAGTATTTTTTCCGGCGGCGGATGTATTTCTTGTACTGCCGGTGCTGGGTCAGTCGCTCCACCATCACCACCCGTGTTTTGTCCATTCGGTCGCTCACCACCACACCGATGCGCACCTTTCGCTGGCCCCTCATGATGCCTCACTCCTCTTCCGTTCGTTCAGAATGGTCAGGATCCGTGCAATATCCCGGCGGATTTCCTTAAAGCGGTGGGGATTGGACATGGAACCGGCTGCCATCGCTTTCTCAAACCGAAGCTGGAACAGCTCTTCTTTCAATTCATTCAACCGTCCCAGAAGCTCTTCCCGGGTCAGCTCCCGGAGTTCGCTCGCCTTCATCACACACCTCCCTCTTTGAGCGAAACAAACCGGGTGGCCACCGGAAGCTTGTGCGCGGCTTTCCGGAAAGCTTCCCGCGCCTGCGCTTCGGTCACACCTGCCAGCTCAAAAAGAATCCGCCCGGGTTTCACCACCGCCACATAGCGGTCCACATTGCCCTTCCCTTTCCCCATACGGGTCTCAGGAGGACGTTTGGTCACGGGTTTATCGGGGAAAATCCGAATCCAGAGCTTCCCCCCTTTCTTGATGGACCGCTGGATGGTCACACGGGCCGCCTCAATCTGGTTGGCCGTAATCCATGCAGCTTCCAGGGACTTGAGGGCATACTCTCCATGCACGATGGTATAACCCCGCTTGGCTTTGCCCCGCATCCGTCCCCGCTGCTGCTTCCGATATTTTACACGTTTGGGCATGAGCAGCATGATGGTCCTCCTTTACTCCGCCTCGGCCGCAGCGGGGCGTTCCAGCACCTCACCCCGGTTAATCCAGACCTTGACGCCAATGGTTCCGTACTTGGTATACGCTGTCGCAAAGCCATAATCCACATCCGCCCGAAGGGTATGCAGGGGCACCCGGCCCCGGAGATACCATTCCTTCCGGGCAATTTCCGCACCACCCAGACGGCCCTTGCACTGAATCCGCACACCCTGGGCCCCCATACGCATGGCCATCTCCACAGCCCGCTTCATGGCTCGCCGGTGAGAGACACGCTGTTCAATGCGTTCCGCAACGTTCTGTGCCACAAGCTCCGCGTCCAGTTCGGGAACCCGGACTTCCTGCACGTTGATGCGGATTTCCACATTGCCTCCCAGCAGCTGGGTCAGCTCTTTACGCAACGCGTCCACCTCGGCACCCTTCCGCCCGATCACAATCCCCGGGCGGGCCACATGCAGATTCACGCTGATGGTGTTGGCCGCACGGTCAATGATGATGCGGGAGATCCCGGCACGCTTGAAGCGTTTGCGGACATAGTCCCGGATCTTCAGATCTTCCTGCAGCAGTTTGGCATAATCCCGGGGCTGGGCAAACCAGTGCGCTTTCCAGTCACGGATGAATCCCAGCCGAAACCCATAGGGGTGTACTTTCTGCCCCATCCTCAGGCCTCCTTCGGTTCCACTTCAATGCGAATGTGGCTGCGGCGACGACGAATCAGCACCGCACGGCCTCGCCATGCGGGGCGGATCCGTTTCCAGATCGAGCCCCGATCCACTTTGGCCACCCGCACCACCAGATCGTCCTCGGAGACCCCCATGGCCCCCGTGTGACGGATCTTGTCATAATAGGACGCTTTTGCCGCTTCCAGCACCTGGAGCACCATGGGGGCAATTTTTCGCTTCCGATGGAGCTTGAGGATGGCTTCCGCTTCCGACACCCGTTTTCCACGGATCTGGTCCAGCACCGGTTTCACCTTCTTGGGCGAAACCCGCAGATGTTTGATATACGCCGTCCCCCTCATGGCCTCACCTCACCTTCACCTTGGCCGCTTTGCCGGACCCTTTGTGCCCATGAAAGGTGCGGGTCAGCGCAAATTCACCCAGTTTGTGTCCGACCATTTCCGCTGTGATATACACCGGAATAAACTTCCGCCCGTTGTGCACCGCAATGGTATGTCCAATCATCTCAGGCACAATGGTGGAACGCCGGCTGTAGGTTCGAAGAACCCGCTTCTCGCCCTTCTCGTTCATCTCCCGAATCCGCTTGAGCAGCTTGGCGTCCACATACGGGCCTTTTTTCAATGAGCGTGGCATCGCGTTTACCTCCTCGCTTCACGAGCCGAAAGCCGACGTTTCACAATAAACCGGCTGGATGGTTTCCGTTTTTTGCGGGTCTTGCGTCCTTCCACAAGGCCCCACGGGGTTGAGGGTGGGCGTCCACCTTTGGAACGTCCCTCGCCCCCTCCATGCGGATGGTCCACAGGGTTCATGGCCACCCCGCGAACCGTGGGGCGAATCCCCATCCAGCGCATACGGCCAGCTTTCCCGATCACCACGTTGTTGTGGTCGGGGTTGGAAACCTCTCCGATGGTGGCCATACATCTGCGGTGAATCAGGCGTACTTCACCGGAGGGTAGCCGCACAAAGGCATATTTCCCCTCTTTGGAGAGAATCACAGCCGACGTTCCCGCAGCCCGCACCAGCTGACCGCCTTTGCCAGGAACCAGTTCAATGTTATGAATGGGAATCCCCTCTGGAATCAGCTCCAGGGGCATGGCATTCCCGGGACGAATCTCCGGTTCTTTCGCATCCAGTCCATAACTCATCACCGTATCCCCCACCCGCAGGTCCTGGGGAGCGATGATGTACCGCTTCTCGCCGTCCACATAGTGCAGGAGCGCAATGAATGCAGATCGGTTGGGGTCGTATTCCAGACTGGCAACCTTCGCCGGGACCCCAATCTTTTCCCGGCGGAAATCCACAATCCGATAAAATTTCTTGTGCCCACCCCCCCGGTGACGAACCGTGATGCGACCGTGGTGGTTCCGACCGGCCCGGGATTTCCTGGGCTCAATCAGAGACTTCTCCGGCTCCTTTTTCGTGAGCATGGAGGTGTCCACCACCGTCATGTACCGGCGGGAGGGCGTATAGGGTTTGTATCGCTTGATGGCCATGCTCAGAGACCTCCGATCGGGATGGATTCGCCTTCTCTCAGACGGACCACCGCTTTTTTGTACCGACGGGTTTTGCCGTAGGGACGAAAGCCCAGCCGCTTGGGTTTGGGCTTCACCCAGGACACCTGAACATTTTCCACATGCACCTTGAACAGCTCCTGAATCGCGCTACGGATTTCGGGTTTGGTGGCCCGGGGAT
This sequence comes from Caldifarciminota bacterium, assembly GCA_027053375.1. Classification (GTDB taxonomy): domain Bacteria; phylum Hydrothermota; class Hydrothermia; order S141-80; family S141-80; genus JALUJC01. The sequence goes on along the minus strand of JALUJC010000123.1, from coordinate 5,728 downwards.
GCACCTCAAAGGTATACTGATTATGCTTCATCTGAAGCCGCTGGGTCTTTTCCGTAATGATCGGACGGATGATCACATCGCGTGGATCCCTTCTCATGACAGGCGCTCCTTGAGACGATCAATGGATCCGGTATCCATCACCACAACACCCGACCAGAGGACGTCATAGGCATTGGCATCCTGGGCTCGCTGCACGCGCACATTGGGAATGTTCCGGGCAGAGAGATACAGGTTCCGCTGTTCCCCGTCATAGAGAATGAGCACACGCTCCTGCTCAATGGCAAGCTTTCGGAGAAGTTCCACCATATCCCGCGTCTTCGGACGTTCAAAGGCATAGGCTTCGAGCACCAGGACGCGTTCGTTCTGTGCCCGATCGGAGAGGGCGTGCTTGAGCGCAAGCCGCTTCACTTTTTTCGGTATGGAATAGGAATAGTCCCGGGGCCGCGGTGGATGGGCTTTGCCACCTCCCACGAATATGGGTGCCTGGCGGTCACCATGGCGGGCCCGACCCGTGTGTTTCTGAGGCCAGATCTTCCTGCCCGAACCCCGAACCTCCCCGCGGGTTCTGGCTTTATGGGTGCCGACCCGCCGGTTGGCCAGGTACATTTTGACCGCTTCCCACAGGACATGGCGTTTGGGCCGATGACCGAAAATTTCCTCTGGAAGGGGAATTTCCCCGATCCGTTCACCGCTGGAAGAAAAGAGAGGTGCCTGAATCATGCGTTGACCTCCTTACCCTGTCTGGGATTGGCTTTCCGGATCACCACCAGCGAACCGCTGGGACCGGGAACCGCGCCTTTCACCAGAATCAACCGTTTTTCAGGGAGAATTTTCACAATCTTGAGGTTCTTCACCGTCACCGTTCGGTTGCCGTCGTGTCCGGGCATCTTCTTCCCCTTCCAGATCCGCCCGGGGTCCGCGGACTGTCCGATGGAACCCGGGCGCCGATGCCAGCGCTTTGCACCATGGCTCCGGGGTCCACCGGCAAACCCCCAGCGTTTCACCACACCCTGAAAGCCCCGTCCCTTGGAGCGTCCCTGCACATCCACCCGCTCACCTTCTTCAAAGATCTCCTCCACCTTGATCTCACTTCCCGGAGGGAACTTTTCCAGCCAGGTCTCGTCCACACGGAACTCTTTAAATACACGGGCGGGATAGGTCTCCCGCTCACCGAGAACCTTTCGGAGTTCCCCCAGGAGGGGACGGTTGAGCTTCCGGACCGGAACCTCACCATATCCAACTTTCAGGGCGGTATATCCGTCCTTTTCCACCGTCTTCCCCTGAAGGACGGTACAGGGGCCGGCTTCAATGACGGTCACCGCCGTCATCGAGCCGTCTTCGGTCGGGATCTGGGTCATGCCCAGCTTTCGACCAAGGATGCCGATCATCGGTTTATCCCTCCGATCCCACCAGGAGCTTGATCTCCACATCCACCCCGGCGGGAAGGTCCAGCCGGGACAGCTTATCAATGGTCTCCTGGGTGGCGTTACGAATCTCTATCAGACGTTTGTGTACGGTCAGCTCAAACTGCTCCTGCGATCGCTTGTGCACGTGCGGGCTCCGGATCACGGAAAACAGGGTCCGCTTCACCGGAAGGGGGATCGGCCCGGAGACCGTGGCCCCCGTTGCACGGGCTGTGAGCACGATCCGCCGGGCCGATCGATCAATCAGCGCCGGGTCAAAGGATTTCAGCTTGATGCGAATGGTGTCCTGTACCATGGCCTCACTCAACGATGTCGGTCACCACACCGGCGCCCACGGTCCGACCACCCTCACGGATTGCGAACCGCAGCTCCTGCTCAATGGCCACCGGCTTGATGAGTTCCACTTCCAGGTTGACGTGGTCCCCGGGCATCACCATCTCGCGGCCCTCAGGCAGCTTGATGGTTCCCGTCACGTCCGTGGTCCGGAAGTAGAACTGCGGACGGTACCCGGTGAAGAAGGGCGTGTGCCGTCCACCCTCTTCCGGTTTGAGCACGTACACCTGGGCGCGGAACTTTTTGTGCGGGTTGATGGAACCGGGCTTGGCGACCACCATTCCCCGTTCCACTTCTTCTTTCTTCACACCCCGAAGAAGCAGTCCCACATTGTCCCCGGGCAGGGCCTCGTCCAGGATCTTCCGGAACATCTCAATGGAGGTCACCACGGTCTTCATGGGCTCATCGCGAAGACCCACGATCTCCACTTCCTCACCGGGGGTGAGGCGGCCACGTTCCACACGGCCCGTCACCACCGTCCCGCGGCCGGTAATGGAGAACACGTCCTCGATGGCCATCAGGAAGGGCTTGTCCACCTCACGCTGCGGATCGGGAATATAGGTGTCCAGCGCATCCAGCAGTTCCTGAATGGGCTTGAAATCGGGGCAGTCGGGGTTGTCGCCGCACTCCAGCGCCTTGAGCGCGGAACCCTTGATCACGGGGACCTCGTCGCCGGGGAATTCATACTGGTTCAGCAGATCCCGAACCTCCATCTCCACCAGCTCGATGAGGTCAGGATCGTCCACCATGTCGGTCTTGTTGATGAACACAATGATATAGGGCACGTTCACCTGACGGGCCAGCAGCACGTGCTCACGTGTCTGGGGCATCACGCTGTCCGTGGCAGCCACCACCAGGATCGCGCCATCCATCTGCGCCGCACCGGTGATCATGTTCTTCACGTAGTCCTGGTGCCCCGGGCAGTCAATATGCGCATAGTGCCGCTTGTCGGTTTCGTACTCCACGTGTGCGAGCTGGATGGTGATTCCGCGTGCCTTTTCTTCCGGCGCCTTGTCGATTTCGTCGTAGGGAAGGAATTCAGCACCCCCCTTGAGGGCAAGGTAGCGGGTAATGGCGGACGTCAGGGTGGATTTCCCGTGGTCCACGTGCCCGATGGTTCCCACGTTCAGGTGGGGCTTGGTCCGCTCGAACTTTTGGCGAGCCATACCGTAACACCTCCTATGTTAGAGATGGATCTGTTTTTCCAGGTCTTCCGCGACCGGTGCATATCCAGCCACCTTCATCCAGAAGGCGCCGTGCCCGGCCGTGATGGATCGCAAATGGGTTGCATACCCAAAAACCTTCCGAAGGGGAATCAGGGCCCGCACCAGCTGCAAACCCTTCCCCTGAGCCTCAATACTCTGCAGTTCTCCTCCCCGGCTTCCCAGGTCGCTCACCACATTGCCCACCCAGGTATCGGGGACGAAAATATGCACCTCGGCAAGGGGCTCCAGCAGCTCAGGAAGCGCATCGGAAATGGCCCGCTCCAGCGCCTGCAACGCAGCAAGACGGGTCCCCAGCGGGGTGACCCCTTCCCCGAGATCCACCTCCTCCACCACCACACCCGTCTCCACCACCGGATAGCCCCGTACAGGGCCGGACGCCAGCGCTTCCTCCACAGCATCGGCAAGGGCTTCACGGTATTCCTGAGGCAGTTCATCGGGGAACAACCGGGTTTCCGATGGATCGGGACGCACCACCACCACCACCCGACCCCGGTGAAAGTCCTCTCCCACCGCTTTCGCAAATGTACCCTCCCGCCGCACTTCCCGGGTCACGCGCTCCCGATAGGTCACCTGTGGCGTCCCGGTGCGAACATCCAGGCGGAACTCCCTCCGCAGACGATCCACCAGGATCTCCAGATGGAGTTCCCCCATGCCCGACATCACCAGCTGGCCGGTCTCTGCGTCCTCTCCCACCCGAAGCGTGGGATCTTCGGCAACCAGCACATCCAGTGCTTCCTGGAGCTTCTCCAGGTCCGCCTGTGTGCGCGGCTCAATGGACTGGCTCACCACAGGCTCGGGGAACTTCATCTCTTCGTATACGATGGGTGCCTCAGGATCTGCAAGCGTATCCCCGGTCCGGGAATCTCCGAGCCCCACCAGTCCCACAATGTCCCCGGCATGGGCTTCCCGCAACGCTTCCTTGCGATTGGCGTGGAGGCGGTACATCCGGGTGGGGCGCACCATGCGACCGGAGACCGTGTTCAGCACTTTCTGGTTTACACGGAGACGCCCTGAATAGATCCGCACAAAGAACACCCGATTCTGTTTGTTCTGATCCAGATGCTGCACCTTGAAAATCACGCCGGAGAAGGGCGCATCCTCCCGATGAGGACGGGTTTCCATCTCACCGGTCCGGGGGTTTCGTCCCTTTACCGGCGGAAGGTCCAGAGGAGAGGGAAGATAGGCCACAATAGCATCCAGCAGGGGCTGAATACCCCGGTTTTTCAACGCACTACCAAGCAACACAGGGACAATTCGGTGTTCCAGGGTCAGCCGGCGAATTTCATCTTTCAGCAGCGACGCAGGCACGTGCCCCTCCTCCATCAATGCCGTAAGGACCGCATCACTCTCCTCCCCCAGTGCATAGAGCAGTTCCTCTCTCGCCTCCTGCACACGGGGATCGTCCAGGGCAGGGTGGACCTCCATTTGCTCTCCGGTCTCGTCCAGCCAGGTATACCGTTTCCCTTCTACAAGATCCACCACACCCTCAAAGTTTTCCTCCATCCCCACGGGTAGTTGCAGCAGAATCGGACGCTGCTCGAACTTTTCCTGCATCCGCTCCAGCACTTCCCGGTGATCCGCACCCATGCGGTCCATCTTGTTGATAAAGGCGATCCTGGGCACGTGGTAGCGATCCGCCTGACGCCATACGGTTTCAGACTGGGGTTCCACCCCTTCCACCGCAGAAAAGATCACCACCAGCCCGTCCAGTACGCGGAGAGATCGCTCCACCTCCGCCGTGAAATCCACATGACCGGGGGTATCGATCACATGGATTTCATACCCCTTCCACTCACAATAGGTTGCAGCTGCGGTGATGGTAATCCCGCGCTCTTTTTCCTGGATCATCCAGTCCATGAGCGCGGTCCCCTCGTCCACATCACCCAGACGGTGCGTGCGACGGGTGTAATAGAGCACCCGCTCCGTCACGGTGGTCTTGCCGGCATCAATGTGCGCGGCAAACCCCATGTTCCGGATCTTCTCCAGATGAACCGGAGTTGCGGGTGCGCTGGCTGCCATCACCGCCTCCACCATGATTACCAGCGATAGTGCGCAAACACCCGATTGGCCTCCGCCATACGATGGGTGTTCTCACGGGTTTTCACGGCCGCCCCGGTTCCCCGGCTGGCATCCAGAATTTCATTGGCCAGCCGCTCCACCATGGTCCGCTCGCTCCGGGCACGTGCCGCGCGGATGATCCACTTAATGGCCAGCGACATCTGACGACGGGGACGGACCTCCACCGGAACCTGATAGGTGGCGCCCCCCACACGCCGCGGGCGAACTTCAATTTCCGGTTTGACGTTATTGATTGCTTTTTCAAAGACCGTCATGGGATCCTCGCCCGTTTTCTCCCGAATGCGCTCCATGGCACCATAGAACACACGCTGGGCGAGAGACCGCTTCCCATCCCACATCAGGTTGTTGATAAATTTGGTCACCAGTTTTGAGTTATAAACGGGATCAGGCGGCACATCCCGAACCGGAGCCCTTCTTCGCCTCATGGTTTCTTACCTCCCTCAGGATTTGGGTCGTTTCGTCCCGTACAGGGAACGGGAGGAGCGACGGTTCTCCACACCTGCGGCGTCAAACACGCCCCGTACGATGTGGTATTTCACACCGGGCAGGTCCTTCACACGACCGCCGCGCACCAGCACCACCGAGTGCTCCTGAAGGTTATGCCCTTCACCCGGGATATAGGCAATCACCTCACGACCGTTGGACAGGCGAACCTTTGCCACTTTC